>DATDOR010000408.1:0-3665 GCA_035293165.1 Anaerolineales bacterium
GATGGCGGTGTTCTTGGCCAGGATGGTGATGCCGCGCTCGCGTTCGAGCTCGTTGGAGTCGAGGACGCGTTCGGCCACCTGCTGATTTTCACGGAAGACGCGCGCCTGGCGGAGGAGGTGGTCAACAAGAGTGGTTTTGCCATGATCGACGTGGGCGATGATGGCAATGTTGCGGAGGTCTGTACGTTCGGTAAGCATGGAGGTTTTTGTCTGTTTGCATAATAAAGACCCCGCCGGGACGACGAGGTCTGTTTTGAAGGGTAGGGATTGTATCAGAGGGGGAGAGTTTGGGGAAGGGATTTATCTTGGGCGAATGCGCTCCGCGAGGTTCCGAAGCTGGCTAAAAGTAATGGGTTTAAGAAGCACGAGATCAGGAGCGCGTTTACCGAAGTATTCGCTAAGGCGGCCATCGGCGGTGACGACGATCACTTTGGTATTGGCAAAGCGGACGTTTGTCCGCAGCAGCGTGAGAATGTCCATGCCGGGCACATTGGGCAGGTGCATGTCTAGCACAACGACGTGCGGTTCCGTTGTTTCAAGTTTGTCGAGCGCACTTTGTCCATCGTGGATGATTTCTGTTTGATATTTTGCGGCACGGAGGGCTTCTGCCGCGATGAAGGCAGCATCGGGATCGTCTTCGATGATGTAAGCGAGGGGGGATTTTTCAGTTGTCATGGGATGTTCTCCGGGATCATCAGGGGCAGGTGCACAGTGAATATGCTGCCCTGGCCAGGTTCGCTTTCGACAAGGATTTCGCCCTTCATATTATCTACCAATTGTTTGACCAGGGCTAATCCCAGGCCGACCCCGCCAAATTTCCGTGTGATCGAGCCATCTACCTGCTGGAAAGGTTCAAAAATGGTTAAATGGGCCTCTTTGGCGATCCCTGCCCCTGTATCGAGCACCCGTAATGTCCATGTGTGATCCCCTTCGCGAAGTGCTTCCACTGTTACGATACCCTGGTCGGTGAATTTTACGGCATTTTGAGCGAGGTTGATTAAAATATCCTGGAGGCGGGCCAGATCGCCATGAAGGAGCTCCGGGAGAGCGGGGTCAAGGTGGGTATCCAGTTGAAGGCCTTTTTCTGTTGCCATGACCTCGATGATGTTTTCAACGTGGCTCAGTAAATCTGCCGGGCGAAAGGGTTCGGTGCGGATATGCAAACGCCCCGACTCGATTTGTGCTTGATCGAGCAGACCATTGATGTCCATGATGAGTTTTTGGGTATTGGTGAATATGCGCCCAGTGGTCCGCTGTTGCTGTTCATTAAGCGATCCATACAAATCGCTTTGCAGCATGTCGGTATAGCCTAAAATGGCATGAAGCGGCGTGCGGAGTTCGTGGCTAACCCGGCCGATGAGTTCGGATTTGAAACGGGAGGCTTCAACCGCCTGATCGCGAGCGAGGGCAATATTTTTTTGGATGTCCAACAACTCGTTAATCGTGAGCAATCCCACACGTACCACCACGTAGACGAATAACGCCCCAAACATGAAGATAATCCCCGTCAATGTCACCAGAATGCCTGTGATGTTTGCAAAAATCAGGATAATCGCGGCAACGTACCCCACTGCAAAGAACATCATCAGGAAGAATAAAATCCGCCAACTTCTCGCAAAATTACTCTCTTTTACCAATACCAAAATCCGGCGCGTGGCAGAGATGGCAAGGGTCATTATGACCGCGCCAATGCCAATGAGGATGCTGGTTATGAGATCGCTGGCGGACATTTTCTAAATTTCCATCACACTCCTACCCACTCCAACCCCAACCGCTCCAGCGTCTCTGCCTTTGGATTACCCGTCTCCACCTCCCACCCGGCCATCTGGTAGTACACATCCCGGTGGGCAAGCCATTCGGCGTGATCGATCTTGCGCCCATCCGATTTACCCCCCTTGAGCGCTTTTTTGAACATTTTCTCGGGCAGGGTGTCCTGGTCTTTGCCGATACCTTCGCGGGAGTTGAACGCGCGGAGCATGTTGACGCGGCGCTCGCCTAACTCCTGCAATTCGGCCACGTTCACGTTCCAACCGGTGATAGCAGTGACAACGTCCGCCAATTGCTGCATATCGTAAAGATGCCAGGCCGGGCCGTAGACAAACTGGCATACGTTGACAGAATCGGCGGCACTGTAGGCCCATTGGGTACGAAGGGCGAAGTTGATTTTTTCTTCATTTAGCACACGGGGGTGCATGGGATTGTGCAAGCCAATCTGCGCCATCCGGTCAGCGTAACCCTTGCTGTAGCTGGGATCATGTTCGCTGGATTGGTGATCCGAGCCAAAGGGGTTAACCGCATAAATGATTCCTAGACTGATCTTCGCTTGCGGCATGTGGGCGGGAGTTTCCTGTTTTTTGCTGACGATGAGAAATTCATGCCCTTTGCCGAGAATATCCGCCGCACGAGCGGAGCCTTCCGCCAGCACTGCGCCAAACCCCTCACGTTTGCCGATCATCTCGGTCATTTTGACCATGCTCTCAGCGTTACCGTAGGTCAGATCAATGCCGCCTGTATCCGCCAGGGTGACAACGCCCTCATTGAAGGCTTCGTAAGCCCAGGCAATCGTCGCGCCGCAGGAAATCGTGTCCATGCCGTATTCGTTGCAAATTTGATTGGCTTTTGAAACTGCGACAATGTCATCAATGCCGCAATAGCTTCCAAAGGTTGACAGGGTTTCGTATTCGGGGCCACCGTAATGGGGATCAACGCGGTAGCGCGCGTCTTCCCATTCGACGACGCGTTTGCACCGTACCGTACAGGCGTAACAGGTATCGCGGCCTTTCGCGTCTTGTTTGCCTTCGTCCGCGCCGCGCAGGTATTTGTCGTAAAGCAGTTCACCGTCAATTTTTTCCCAATTGTCGAACACGCCACTGTTGAAATTAAATGTCGGAAGTCCGCCGCTGCGCTGGTTTGCCCCCACGGTTTCTGCCGTACCGAATTTTGCCAGCCCTGCCACATCCGAATCCGCCAGATTTTTTGCGCCCCACCGAGCCAGTTCGCCCAGCTTTTTCTTGTCCGCGATGGATGGTTTGTTCGTCCCGCGGACGGCGATAGCTTTGAGATTTTTCGACCCCATCACCGCGCCCATACCGGTACGCCCATGTGCACGGTTGCTCATGCTGATGATAGCGGCAAACCGGACGGCGTTCTCTCCCGCCGGGCCGACCTGCAGGACTTCGATCTTGTCGTCCCCTAACTCCTCTTTGATGATGGCTTCGGCTTCCCCGGTGATCTTGCCCCACAAGTGCGAGGCGTCTCGGATTTCGACTTCTCCGTTCTTGATCCACAAGTAGACAGGCGAATCAGCTTTCCCTTTAATGACCATTCCATCAAATCCGGCAAATTTGAGCTCCGCAGGGAAGAACCCACCGCACTGCGAGTCGCCAATGCAGTCCGTGAGGGGGGATTTGGCAGTCGCGGTCATCCGGCTTTGCCCAGAGACAGCCGCGCCGGTGATCACGCTCGCCATCAAGCACAAGACATTGTCTGAGCCGAGGGCGTCGGTTTTGGCAGGGGTCTGGTTGAGGACGTAGTACATCCCCATCGCGCTGCCACCCATGTATTTTCGGTAGAAGGATTCGGGGGGTTCTTCGATTTCGATGGTGCGGTTAGTGAGGTCAATGTGCAAGATTTTTCCGTTGTATCCGTGGGGCATGGGAGACTCC
>DATDOR010000409.1:0-2939 GCA_035293165.1 Anaerolineales bacterium
CGCTAAATGTTGCTCTGGCGCGGCAGTTCCCTCAAACCAGGCGTCATTGGTGAGGATGCCCATCACGGTTGACCCCTTTTTGACGAACGTGCGAAAGGGTTCTGGAAATGCAGATTCAAAGCAGATCGCGATACCCATCTGTCCATTTTCAGTGGAGGGAACAGGAAGCGGCACGATGGATGTACCGGGTTCAAATCCGGCAGTGAGTTGAATAAAATTTGGAATATGACGAGTCAGCCAATCCGGCAGATAGCGAGTGAGTGGGACATATTCCCCGAAAGGAACCAGATGAATCTTGGAATAGCTGCCAAGCTGGTCCCCTGATGGAGACAGGAGGTACACGCTGTTATAATATGCTTTCGATTCAGGCATATAGTCAGGAATACCGGTGAGCAGATATATATTTTCATCGTGCAATATCTGGTTCAGTTTTTGGCGGTATCCATTGGCTGGTCCAGAAAGAATTGCGCTCGGTATTGCAGTCTCGGGCCAAACAACGAGGTCTGGATGGGCTTGGTTGGCGCTCCGGGTGATATCAACATACCTGTTAAAGATTTCGTTGAAGTTTTTGCCCTTCCATTTATCGATCTGTCGAATATTGCCAGGCACGAGGGCGAGCTTAATATTTTCAGTCGCCCGAACGGGATTTGATAGGGCAAAAATGCCATAAACGAAACAAGCGAGCACGCTCGCGATTGGCAATGCGACGACTCGTGTGTATGCAGTCACGAAGCGTAACGGAGTGGCATTCTTCATCTGGCTTTGCCACGCGCGGTAGGAACGAATTGCATCCGCAAGTGTCACATTAAAGAGAACTATGACAAAACTTACCCCGTGTACACCCGTGAGCGATGCGATTTGGATGGCGGGCAAATTCTTCCATTGGGTATACCCCATGCTCCCCCATGGAAAGCCGGTGAGCAGCCAACTTCTCACCCACTCTAACCCGGTCCAGATTGCAGAGGCAACAAAAATAAATGCTAAACCGGATTGCCAGGGAATCCGAGATAGCAATGCCGAGAAAGCGCCGAGGTAGGCAGCAAGGTAGGCAACCAAAATCACACAGCCAAACGTCGTCAGGAAAATGTTAGCATAAGGATAAAGGAGGATAATCCAGTAGATTGTCCCAAGAAAAAAGATGAACCCCGTGACATAACCGAGCCAGAAGGCGGATTTCCAACTTGATGTCGATTTTAAGGAAACCAGGAGCGGTATAAGTCCAACCCATGCCAGTGGAAAGAGGTTAAAGCTGGGATAGCTTAAAACGAGGAGTATTCCTGATGTGCCTGCAAGTATCCAGTTTTGATAACGTTTCATGTATTTCACGTTTAGTTCGGGGACCACGATGGCGTTGTATCGTTTGCGGGATGGTTTGTGAGATTGACGGGATTGGTGCCATCTGTGTTCATGACGTAAATTTCCGCGTTTCCTAATACCTAACACCTAACACCTAAAACATCCCGACCTTGAGCAGGTGGGCAAGTTTCACAAATAAAACCCTTTCGGTCTCTCTTGCGGCGTCGCGATTATCATTGTAGACAATGAAAAACGTGCTTTCGGGACGATACTCCCAGGCAAACAGTCCGAAAATTCGTCGATCCTTTTCAATCGTAAACTCTGCGCTGGAGCGGACGTACATCCGTTGCGCGAATTGATAGTTGACAGTGAGGCGGCGTGTCCACTGCGTGAGTTCGCCATCTTCCACTAAACGCTGCAAATTCATTTCAATACTCAACTTCGAGGTCGGGCGGAGGCTAATCTCCGGGCTAATGAAGAAACTATCTTTACCATCTCGTTTTCCCACCGATCCAAAGTTACGAATCGACGCCCACTTGGGCGGGAACCAGCCGACGAAGAAACCGAGGACTTTGTCCGTATAGGGTTGGCCTGTAAAGTCATCGACATGATAGTACCATTCCGGGCCGCCAAAGAAGAAGAAATCCATAATCCCAATCAGCCCCTCCACGCGACGGCGTTCGTTCATACGCCGACCCGCATGGTTTTCGAGCCATTCATATCGGGCTTCACCGCGAAGGCGTTGTATCAGCCCTGTATACTGCTTATTATACCGGCTGGATACCTCAAACCCGCGTCGATCTATCCGAGGGATAAAGCCCGTTTCTACATTAAAGTGTTCTCCAATGTCTCCAACCCTTGCTTCAAATGAAAAGGTGTTCGCCCGCCGGGAAAGTTCGACAAGCATTGCGTCATCGCTCTGGACATCTGACTTCCACTCTTTCGCATACGCCAGGCTGAGTGCGACATCTTCTGGCAGCGTAAAGCGCGCATCAATGCCTGAAGCGCGGTCATACAAATTTCCCCGCTGCTTGCTCACCCCAAGCAAGCCGATGGATGAGGTTTGCCCCAAATCCCTTTGCACCCGAAAGACAGAGTAATTATACGCACCGAGTGGCAGATGCTCTTCTTCAAGTAGCATCGGCTCTTCATCTTCTGGGTTCTTATCATAAATGTTGAGTTGATTTCCCACCTTCCTGACCATAAAGTTTGATTCTGATTCTTTATCGGTTATCAGCCAACTGCCTTTCTCTTGCATTGAAACCGTGGCATTCTGAGGAAGTGAGATTCCTTTGTCTTTAAACTTCTGCCATAACTCCCCTGGGAGCGTGTTGCTATCTAAAGGACTTTGGAACTTTGAATCGGTGCTAAACAATACTCTCTCATCCTCTGCCTGTGCCGTCACAAGGGCGATATCGTAGTTCCCTAGCTTCCCGACCATTTTTCCGCCGTACCTTAAATCTTCAACTCGGCGGCTGTAAAATAACTCAATGGGTGTTTGAAATAGCTCATTGCCCTCCAAAAAAAAGGGACGCTTCTCAGGAAAACGGAGTGGAATATCCGTCAGGTTTACCTGGTCCGGGTCTGCCTCAATTTGCGCAAAATCCGGATTGACTGTGACATCCATCGTCACGCTTGAAAAT
>DATDOR010000410.1:0-6688 GCA_035293165.1 Anaerolineales bacterium
ATCTTTGCGATTGACACCCCCTTTGCCCAGGACCTCCTCCAGGCTTTGGAAGCCGCCGGGCCGCTGCCGGTGGGGCTGGCAAACCTCGGGCAGCTGCTTCCGGCCGTGATCGTCACCGGGCTGGTGGATTCGGTCAATCCCTGTGCGTTTGCGGTGATTTTACTGCTCCTGGCCTTCCTTTTCACCCTGCGCCAATCGCGTGGGCGGATTCTGAAACTGGGTTTTGTGTACATTGGGATGATTTTCCTGGTGTATTTTGCAATTGGCCTGGGCCTTCTGCGTGCCGTGCGGTTTACCGACGATCCGCACTTTGTCGCCCGCGCCGGTTCGTGGCTGTTGATAGGATTGGGCGTGATCAATTTAATCGAGTACTTCTACCCAAAATTCCCTATCAAACTGCACATGCCGAAAATTGCCGGGGCGCGCACGAACGAATTGATCAAGCAGGCGACCCTCCCCGCGACGATTGGGGCGGGTTTCCTGGTGGGGTTGTGCACCTTCCCCTGCTCAGGTGGAATTTACGTCTCCATTATCACACTGCTCAACGCCAAAACCACACTCAGTTGGGGGATGGCATATCTGGGGTTGTACAACGTCCTGTTCGTGTTGCCACTCATCGTCATTCTGCTGGCAGTCGGTAACCGGGTGGCGGCGAAAGCCTGGGCGCGGTGGGAGCGGGAACATGCCTTGCAAATCCGGCTGTGGTATGGTGTGATCATGGTCGCGTTGGGAGCAGCTATGTTCATGTGGGTAATTCCGTGAAAAGATACCTGCCCAAACTGATAATCCTATCCGGTGCATTGTTGGTACTTGTTGCTTTTGGAGTGACTTATTTCCAGCACCCTGGGTCTCTCCCCTTGCCTTATGCGCTCGCTGAAGTCCGCCTGCATCATAAGAGCGAAAGGGCAGAGGCAGTTGCAGAATTTACTTCTTTACATCAACAGTGGTTTCCGCTCACTTCCGGGGCAGTTGGCTATTACGGGCGTGAGGGCGAAGCTACGCTCTGGGTGGCTGGCGCGCCGTTTGCCTGGATGGCAGGACAGATAATCAGCGACATGCACATCAAAATTGCCGCAGGAAATTCGCCTTTCCGCGCAATCGGAGAACAAGCGCACAAAAATCACACGATTCATAAACTGGAGGGGCTGGGCCAGCAGCATTTTTATTTCCAGGCCGGCCATCTGATTGTCTGGCTGGCCGTGGAACCTGATCTGGCGGAAGAAGCCCTTGCCCAAATTTTGGAGGTTTACCGGTGAAAAGAACCCATATCAGAATAAACAAGACCCTGGAGGTATGAACCATGGCTAAAACTGCTACTTTGAGTCGCCGCGAAATCCGCGCACGCACGCGCAAACAAAAACAGACCCAAAAAACCATCCAGCTTGGGTTGATCATTGTAGGAGTCTTGCTGTTGGCCGTGAGCGGGTATTGGCTGTGGTCCAACAACCAGAACACCCTGGCCGGGACGGATTACAACCCCGAAGATGTGGTCTACGACCAACCCCTGCAAGCCATTCACGAAATGGACGGGCCGAAATTGGGCGCGATTCCCTTCCTGCCGAAGGACGGCCCGCAGCCGAAAATCGCCATTTCAGAAGATTTCTACAACTTCGGAAGCGTCGGGCCGCAAGAGGTCGTGACCTATGAATTTGCCCTCTTCAACCAGGGAGACGCGCCCCTGACCATCAGTCGGGCCTATACCACCTGTGGCTGCACGACTGCCGACTTCACCGCAACTGTGATACCCCCAGGAAAGGTTTCCATCATGACACTGACGTTGGATGCTGGCTTTCACGATGTGGCCGGGCAAACCGTGCGACGTGGGGTCATCATCGAAAACAACGATCCCAACCATTCCCAAATGGAAATCTGGGTGCAGGCCGCCGTTGCGTTGAAATAGGTATAGAAGGCCATGACAGGCATCACCCAAGACGCCATTCCTATTCCACAGGAAAACGCGCCATCCAAAGGACGGATCGCCGGGTTGCTGCTCGCTTTCAGCCTGTTGATGGGGTTGTTGGGTCTGGCGGGCTGGAGCCTCGTGAAAGTACGCAACGGCCCCGTCAGTACAGGTATGGCACCCGATTTCACCATGACCAGTTTTTCAGGGGAAATCCTCTCACTTTCCGAACTGCGTGGTCAGGTCGTGATCATTAACTTCTGGGCGTCGTGGTGTCCTCCCTGCCGGGAGGAAGCGGCATACCTGGAACAAACCTGGCGCAAGTACAAAGACCAGGGGGTGGCGTTCATTGGGGTGGATTATGTAGATACCGAACCAGAAGCCCTGGCCTACATTGAAGAATTTGACATCACCTACTTCAACGGTCCCGATCTGGGAACACGCATTTCCCAGGCGTACAACATTCAGGGGGTGCCGGAAACGTTTTTTGTGACAAAAACTGGGCAGTTGCGCGAGCCATACATAGGGCCTCTTTCCCCTCCTACGCTGGATAACATCATCCTAGAACTACTTGCCGAACCTTACCCTTAAGGAAAACCTATGCGAAAGTTATTTCTTTTTCTTCTATTTAGCCTGTTCCTGGTAGGATGTGCTACCCAACAACCCCGGATTACGCTCGAATCCGAAAAGCTGGATTTGGGCGAGGTCATCAATGGGGAGGTTATCAGCCGGGACGTGAGCGTGTTTAACGAGGGCGAGGCTCCCCTGGTCGTTGACGCAGTCAGCACCTCTTGCGGTTGCACAAAAGCCACCTTAGAACCGATGACCATCCTGGCGGGGGGGGTTGGGATATTACACCTCCAATTTGATTCGGGCGCGCATGGCCCAGAATTAACTGGAGAGTTAATGCGTCAGGTGTTTATCGCTTCCAATGATCCCCAACGGCCAGAGGTCGTCGTTGAGGTTAGCGCCAATGTCCTGGCTCGACTAGATGATTAAGCCTGGGCGGATAGCGCGCATATTTCATCCTTTCGACAGTTCCCCTGTCGTTGATAAAAAATAATAATGGCTGTCCTCTGAGATATGATCCAATTGAAATCCAAGCTTTTCCAGCAGATGTCTGGCGCGGTCATTGTGTGAATAAGTATGTGCCTCTACTTTTAACAAATGTAAAGCGGTAAAACTGTACTCGATGACACGCTTCAGACATTCACTCATGATGCCTTTGTCCCAATACTCTTTTGCGAGATCAAACCCTAATTCGCCCCGATTGCCCATTTCAATCTCGCCATAGCCGCAGGTGCCGATACATGTGCTATTCTCCTTCGATGTGATAGCCCAGGTGAGACCCTTCTCTTCCTCAAACTCGGTTATGAAACTCTCAATAAATTGTGTAGACTGACTAATCTCGGTGAGCGGCTGTTCGAAAAACCACCTGGCAACTTCTGGATCAGAAAAGTTGCAGAATATTGCCGCAGTATCCTCGTGAGTGATTTCTCGTAAAATCTACGCCCTTTTCAGCCCTGTGGGGCAATTTTGTCGAGAAAATCACTGTCTCTCCGACAGGCTGCTATGGAGCTTGAAGCCGACCAGCCCATCGAGGTCTTGCCACGCGTGGCCAGGCTATCAAAAACTTGATGACGAAGAATTCTGCGGTGATTGCAAACCGCATTCGAGGAGGCAGGCACGCATATATGCTGCATCTGGGGATTCTTCCTCCTCCAAATTACAATGTACTGAAATTACTTTTGCCACTCACGGATCAGGGTAATCACATTGCGAATCTCCTCTTCCCCCAAAATCCCCTCGAAGCCATCCATGGCCGTTCCACTTCGCCCATTGAGGATAAACTGCACCAGTTCCTCATCTGTTTTGGCCTGAAAGAAAGCGTTGCCGAGCAGGTTTGGCCCCATACCGCCCGTGCCATCGGTGCCGTGACAGGCGGCGCAGTTCGTATCGAACACGGCCTTGCCCATCTCCTCTGGGGGTAAGAAAGTAATCAATAGGGATTGGGCATCAAACAAATGATTCTCTTCGATCAAGGTGATGATGGCCTGGAGTTCGTTGGCCTGATCGCCCTGTGCCGCAGCTTTTGCGGCATTTAGATAGAAGACCGCGTCCAGAGTATCGAATTCACGCAAAGCGAACAGGGCGTTTGTGATCAGGGAGGAGAGTGGTACGTTGGGGGCAACAGTTCCTCCCTCCCGCCAGACTGCGATCAGGGCCACTACATCGTTAATTTCAGCCGGGGAAAGCACAGTACCCCAGGTGGGCATCCCTTTAGCCGGACGGCCGCGGGCAATGGTGTTGCGGTACCAGGAGTTGTCTAACTGGTTCAACCGTTGGGGGTCATTCAATGCCGGAGCGCGTTCGGTCCCTTCTCCATTGACACCATGGCAGACAAAACAGGTCTGGCTGAAAATCGCTGCCCCGCGCACCGGGTCGGGAGCCGTGGACGCTTCAACAATTTCAAGGGCCGTCGGCTCCCAGGAACGGATAAACGCGACAATTTGCTGTACCTGCTCATCCGTGAGCGGGCCGCCAAAAGCTTGCCCCCAGGCGGGCATCCGCGTGCCAGGCACACCGGTACGGGTCAAACTAAACACCAGTTCGTCAGGAGACATCTCCAGAAATTCTATTGAGTTAAGTGCAGGCCCAACTGACCCCTCCCCCTGCTCGCCGTGACAGGCAGCGCAGTTCTCTGTGAACAAATTCGCCCCTGCTTCGATGGCTATTTGTTCGTCCCGCGCCTCATCCCGTTGAATGCGAACCGGTTCCCTCCAAAGATACACTTGAAAGGCTGAAAGGATTCCCAAAGTCAGCAAAAATGCGACGGAAACGAAGGGTGTGTAATTCTCTTTGGAACGCACGGCAAACTCCTTACAGGCGGGTTACTTGAGAGGGATCGAATTTGCTGCGCTGAATGGGCTGGCCTGTATTCACAACCAGATTCCCGTCCACGATCGCAATGGGAAAAATATCCAGTGGGCGTGGGGCAGGCCCGCTGACGACCTCCCCCACCGGGGTGAAGATCGAACTGTGGCAGGGACAGTGAAACCGGCCTTCGTCTTCGCGCCAGGGCACGGTGCAGCCCAAATGGGTACAGCTGTGCCATAAGGCCAGGAATCCGCCGTCTTCCAGGCGGGAGATGTAAAACCTGCCTTTCTGCACGTGGCTGACCGTGTTGGGCTGAAATTCATCCACCCGGCCAGCCACCACCTCGGTTCCGAACGCCCCCGGTTCGATACGCGGTTTAAAAAAACGGGCAAGTGCAAAGCCTGCCTGCCCAAACAGGCCGAGCAGTGAAAGTCCCCAACCAATCCCCAAAAATTCGCGCCGGGTGAGGGTATTGTTTTCTTTTTTCTTCAGCATATTGCAACCCTTTCCTTTTATAGATCTGCCCAGGGGTTATACCCGTTTGGCATCTCCCAGGGCCAGTACAATTTGAAACCCGGACCTCGGAACAGAAAGCCGCTGAGGGTGAACACCAGGGCGGACACCACCATCACGGTAAACAGGGCCATGACGATCTCGTGCCGGTCAGCCTTCCGCCACCACAGGAACAAGAGGGGCAGAAAAACCAGGACCAAAAGGGTGCCAACCGGCAGCAAGCCATTCGCAATCCAGGGAGGCATCGCTTCGCGCAGCAACTCGCGCAGGGGAAAGGCGTTGTCCAGCACAATGTATCCGGGCATGACGACCAGCGTATAAAGCGCCGTCCACGCCACGATGCGCTGGCCGCGCGGCGAAGAGAACCAAACCCCCACCCCCTTCCGGGAATGGTCAATATACGGTAGAGAAACCAAAAAGAGAACTAAAAATCCAGGGATGATCACCCCTGCCAGGGTCGGATGCATATGTTCCAGCAATTCCTGCAAGCCGACAAAATACCAGGGCGCTTTCGCGGGATCGGTGGTCACCATGGGATTGGCGATTTCTCCCAATGGAGCCTGCTTGAAGAGAGAAAAGAGAAAAATACCCAGCGTCACTCCGAGAAGGAGGATGATCTCCCAAAGCAGCACGACCGGGAAGGAAAACACGGTGTCTTCGGGGCCTTTTCCCACCAGCGCACTATCGCCGCGCATCATTTCGACCAGCGCGTAGCTTTTTTGGGTACCCTTTGGAAAAATTTCATCGGTGGTAGGAGGTGGTGTGCTCATTCCTGACCTCCGCCACCCTGCTCCCCATCACTGGCAGCCAGGCCCCCATCTTTCCGCACTCGCCAGATATGCACCGAAACGAGCAGCGTGATCAGGACGGGCAGCATGGCGATGTGTAGGGTATAAAACCGGATGAGCGTGTTCTGCCCTACTTCGGTGCCACCCAATAGGATTTGACGGGCTGCCGTCCCGAATCCCGGTGCGTATCCGGCGATATTGGTCCCCACCGTGATCGCCCAAAACGAGAGTTGGTCCCACGGTAACAGGTAGCCGGTGAAACTTGCGCCCAACGTAAACAGCAGGAGAATCACGCCAACGACCCAGTTGAATTCGCGCGGGGGTTTGTACGCTCCGGTGTAGAAGATGCGCGCCATGTGCAGGACGACGGCCAAAACCATCCCGTGTGCTGCCCAACGGTGCATGTTGCGCGTGAACTGGCCTAGAGGAACCGAAAGCTGGATTTCCTTCATGGTCGGGTAAGCCCGTTCTATCGAGGGAATGTAATAAAACATCAGCAAGACCCCCGTCCATACCAGCACGCCGAACAAAATGGCCGAGATTATACCCAGACCGAACGAGTACGACCACCGCAAGCTTTTCCGGCTGATCTTAACCGGGTGCAGATGGA
>DATDOR010000411.1:0-4943 GCA_035293165.1 Anaerolineales bacterium
GATGGCGGTGGCGGTGAGGAGATGAGGAGTAGGGGGGTGGGGAGTGAGAGGACGGTAGAGGTGGTTGTTCCAGGGGTGGGTTGGGGGGCGGTGTTGGGCGGGGAAGTGGAGGGTGGTGAGGCCGCCGAGGAGATCAGGATGGTGTTGGGTGGTGGGAGGTTGGGCCGGGTCGAAGTAAAGGTCATCGAGGTTGCCAGGGTTGTCAGCGGACTCGAGGCAGTAGAGAACAGGGCCGCGCTGGAAGGCGATTTTTCCGGTGTTTTCGGCAACGGCGGGGTGGGATTCGAGGATTCGGACGGGCATGGGAAGGTGGAGGGTGAGGCTGTCGCCATCTGTCCAGGTGCGGGAGATTTTGTGGTAGGTGCCGGGAGTAAGGGAGTGATCGAGGGGAGAGCCGTTGAGGGTGAGGGTGGGATCAGGACACCAGCCGGGGAGGCGAAGATGCAGGGCGAAGGTTGCCGCCCCCCGCGTGGTCAGGGTAATGTCCCCTTGCCAGGGGTAGGAGGTGCGGACTTCGAGGGTTAACGGCATGCTGTCGGGGAGGGTAAGGTTAACGGTGTTATCCGCATAAAGGTGAATCCAGAGGGCGTTGTCGTCGCTGAGGCTGTAGAAGTAGCAGGGGAGGGAGGCGAGGAGGCGGGCGAGGTTGGGGGGGCAGCAGGCGCAGGGGAACCAGGGCTGGCGGCGGTGCGCGATGGTTACATCGCCGCCGTCATTGGCGAGGGGGTTGACGTAGAAGTAGTGTTGGGCGTCGGCGGAAAGGCCGGGGAGAACAGCGTTGTAGAGAGTGTGTTCGAGGAGATCGGTGTAGCGGGCGTCACAGGTTAGGATAACCATGCGGTAGTTCCACATAACGCTGGCGATGGCGGCACAGGTTTCGGCATAGGCGCGGCCGTTCGGGAGTTCGTAGTCGTCGCCGAAGGATTCGCCGGAATGGCGCGCGCCGAAGCCGCCGGTGATGTACATCTGACGGGAGGTAGCGTGTACCCAGAGGCGTGTGAGGGTTTCGAGGAGGGTAGGGTCGCCGGTTTCGAGGTAGAGGTCAGCGGCAGCAATGTTCATGTAGAGGGCGCGGACGGCGTGTCCCGCGTGGCGGGTGAGCGTGCGGTAGGGTTTGTGATCCTGGTGGTAGGGATTGCCGCCGATGAGGCCGCGGCCGCGGGCGTCCAGGAAGTATTGGGCTTGCTCGAGGTATTTGAGGTCGCGGGTGAGGCGGTAGAGTTCAACGAGAGCGATTTCGATTTCCTGGTGGCCGGGGACACCGGGAATTTTGCCCTGTTCGGCAAGACCGAAGGTAGTGCAGATGAGGTCGGAAAGGCGGAGGGCAGCAGTTAGCAGTTTTTCGTCTGCAGTTGTCCGGTAATGGGTGATGGCGGCCTGGATGAAGTGTCCGGCGCAGTAGAGTTCATGGAGGTCACGGAGGTTGGTCCAGCGTTGGGCAGCTTTATCGTCCATAAAGGCGGTGTTGAGGTAGCCATCGGGTTGTTGGGCGGCGAGGATGGCTTCAATGGCTCCATCAACTCGTTGCTCAAATTCACCGGGCAGACTTGTAGTGGCGACTTCTGTCGCTTTGACGGTTGAACGACCGAAGGCGTTCCTATGAACGGAAGACCAGAAAACGGCTTCAAGCCATTTGTAGACGTCAGAGTCGTCGTAGACGAAGCCTTTACGGGGGGTGCTTACCCAACCTGCGGCGTGGCGGAAATTGTCGAGGCGGCCGGTTTGTTCGATTTGGGCAAGTTGGGTGGGGAGGGTAACTTCGCGGAGTGATTGCAGGCGAGGTGCCCAGAACTCGTCCGTGAGGGTGACGGCGTTGACGGAGACAGGGCGCAGTCTGGCCTGGGGGCTGTGAGTGGTGTTTACGACGAACATTTATCCTTCCATCATCACTTCGATCCGGCAATACTTATCGCCTTTCGCCATGCAGAGGGTTTCGCGGACTTGCATTTCTTCGCCGGTGGCCCATTGGACGGCTTCGGTAACGGAGCCAACGAGGAGGTGGCAGACGGGGTTTTCATTTTGCCGCCCGTAGCAGATGGAGCAGGTGGGGACGCAGTAGGCGATGTTTTCGGTGCGGTCGTCCACGAAAAACTCGTTTTCGGGATTGGTCTTTTTGAGCGCGCCGCCAATCGCATTGAGGATGAATTTGACGCGTTGGCGTTTGGGGAGGACTTTGAGGGCAACCCCCGCCAACCCCATGAGGGCGGCCTGTTCCCGTGCACCATATTGGAAGGAGGCTCGTCCCACGCGTTTTAGTATCCCTTTGCCGCCGCGCCCGTAAAAGTCCTCAATGGCCTGGTTGAGCCGGGCATAATCTGAGGACGCTACAGCCGGTTCGAGGTCGTTGGGAGGAAAGTTATCAATGTATTTCTGTAAACCGGAATTATTCAGGACAGCATCCAACCCTTTTTTGCCCATGACTTCTTCGATGGCTTTGAGGGCTTGCAGCATGAGGGCGTTGGCAATGGTGTGATCTTTGTGGTGGGACATGGGAGGCTCCTTGGAGGATGGTAGACTAGGGAATTAAGATAGACAAGGTAAACCGAAAAGGTGAATGATTTTGATTATAGCATTGGAGGCAATAAGGAGAAAAGTAGATTAAAGACAAAACGGCGGCCAAGATGACCGCCGTTGTTGGTTCAAGCAATCAGTTTATTGAATCTCACCGTTGTAAATTTTGATCAAGGTCTCAAACAACTCCATCGCTTCTGCATGGGAGCGCTGGAAGGAGTTGCGGCCAATGATCGAACCGAACCCACCCCCATCGCGGATGGCGCGAGCTTCGTCGAACACGGCATTGGGGTCGTCTTTCTTTGCCCCGCCAGAGAAGATGACAACCCGGCGACCATCGAAGGCGGATTGGACAACATGGCGGACCCGGTCGGCAAGGGTTTTGCGGGGAATGTCGTATTTTTCGTACACTTTGCGGGCGGCGTCTTGTTCAAGACTGTCGCTGGGGAGCTTGACTTTGACGATGTGCGCGCCCAATTGGCAGGCGATTTGCGCGGCGTAGGCCGCCACGTCTAGAGAAGTTTCCCCAGCCTTGCTTAAGTCGCCACCACGCGGGTAGGACCAAACGACAGCCAACAAGCCGACAGATTTCGCTTCGAGAATAATCTCTCGAAGTTGCTCATACAGGAAACGGCGGTCCACCGTACCTGGGTATATGGTATATCCCACACCCACGCAGCCCAGCCGGAGCGCGTCTTCGACGGTCGCGGTCTGTGCACCCATTGGGTCAACTTCATCGTGCAGGACATCATGATTGTTGAGTTTGAGAATGGTAGGGATTTGCCCGGCATATTCTACTGCACCCGCTTCGATGAATCCAAGTGGGGCGGCGTAGGCGTTCAACCCGGCATCAATGGCGAGTTGGTAGTGGTAATGGGGATTGTATCCTGCGGGATTGGGGGCAAAGCTCCGGGCCGGGCCGTGTTCAAAGCCCTGGTCAACGGGGAGGATGATCAATTTACCGGTCCCGGCGAGTTTCCCCTGCATGAGAACGCGATAGAGTTTGTTCAACACACCGGGGTTGTCGCTCTTGTACCAGCTAAGAATTTCTTTTACTCTGTCTGTCATGGTGAACTCCTTGAGATTGGGAATTTGATATGAGTGATGTAACTGCTCAGGCCCAGGCAGAATATTTTCCGCTCTGAACTGAGTAGTAACTTGGAGGTTAGTAACTCGTATTTAGTGTACACAACTGTTGCGTCAATGGCAAGCTGTTAGAAAATTACCGGAGGGTATCTAATCAACAAACTCGCCTAACACATGCGAGGCTGCGCCAAGAAGACCCGTTTTGGGGTTGAGGATGACGTGAACGGGGATTTGGGAGAGCAGATCGGCGAAACGGCCTTTTTGGCGGAAGGATTTGAGGAATGTTCCGTCGGTCAGGAGAGGCAGCAGGCGGGGAGGGAGGCCCCCGCCCAGGTACAGACCGCCGGTCGTCATGATCTTTAGGGCGAGGTTCCCGGCCTCTGCGCCCAGGACGTTAATAAACGTGTCCAGCGCGCCTCGGCACAGGTCGCTTGAATTTTCTTTGTCCAGCGCGGCCTGGATGATTATGGGGGTAGGATCGGTGGCTCTGGCAAGCTGTGCAACCACCCATTCCTGCTCATTGGCATAACCCATTTCTTTGAGGTAAGCGTAAATGTTGGGCAGGCCGATGCCGGAACAGATGCGCTCGTAGCTGACGTGGCCGAACTTTTCTTGCAAGTACCGTAGCAGGCCAAATTGCAGCGGGGTGGTGGGGCCAAAATCGGTGTGGCCGCCTTCGGAGGGATGGGCACGATAGTGTTTGCCGTCCCAAACGAGATAGGTTTCTCCCAGCCCCGTGCCAGGGGCGACGACGCCAATGGCCCCGCCTGGAATGGGATGTCCTTGTTGCAACGTATAGAGTTCCTCGGGCTGGAGTTCCGGCACGCCATAACCCACTGCAACAAGATCATTGATTAATTTGACCGAGTTAAGTCCCAGGATCTCCAGGAGTTGAGATTCTTCCATCACCCAGGGCAGGTTGGTGATTTGTGCTTTGCCACCCAGCACCGGGCCGGCCACGGCGAAAGTGGCGCGTTCAATTTCGACGCGGGTCTGGTTTTTAAATTCCAGCACCATTGCCTCCAGGCTGTCGTACTTGGTGCTGGCGTAGGTAAACTGTGCGTAGGGATTGCGCGGCCCGTCTTCGTGGGTGTAGAGGGCGAGAATGGTTTTGGTTCCGCCAATGTCTCCGGATAGTAACATCGTATTTCCTCGTGGTTGTCTTGTCGTCTGAAAGTCAGACCTTGAAGGTCTTTCCTGCAAAACAGGAGGCTCATTTTGTTACTACTCAGCCAGAGAAAGATATAGTCGGAAAAAAGGTGTACATGGGGGGACCCCCCATGTACACCTTTTTTCCGGGAATTCCCTAGCTTCAGCGTGAGCAGTTACCAGAATTCTAGTTTAAG
>DATDOR010000412.1:0-3780 GCA_035293165.1 Anaerolineales bacterium
CTTTGGGATTTGCCGTGGTTAATGCCAGATTTTGGGGTGTGAGTGGGGTGTACACCCCACTCACACCCCAAAATCTGGGGACCTCCCCGCCGATTCCCAAAGAACTGCTTATATTTCAACGGGGATGATGAAATTAAAAATGGGATGGGCACTGCAGCTCATCCCATTCAAATGTTTCGGGGTGTGTAATTGCGTTTTTCCCCACTACGCAGTTTCAGTTTCCTGTATTTTTTGAACGACTTCAAGGACAGCTTTCGTGACTTCCTCAATGGTTCCTTCACCGGGCAAGTTCACCAACAACCCTTTTTCCTCATAGTATTGCAGCAGGGGTTTGGTCAACTGATTGTAAGTTACCAGGCGTGAACGAATGATTTCAATTTTGTCGTCGTCCCGCTGATATAGATATTCTCCCGAACACTGGTTAATAGGACACTGGGTAAAAGGGTTTGAATCTTTGTGGAAGGCTAGATTGCATTTCCGGCACATAATCCGCCCGGAAAGCCGCCGGACAATTTCATCATCGGAGACATTGAAATTAAGAGCAGCATCAATTCTTCCACCTTTTTCCTGAAGCAACGCGATTAATGCATCGGCCTGGGCAATCGTGCGTGGGAAGCCATCGAAAATGACGCCGATTGTAATGTCGCCACGCTCCAGGCGTTCACGTACCATATTGATGGTGATGTTATCTGGGACCAGCTCGCCCCGGTCAATATAGCCTCTGGCTTCCTGTCCAAGCGGGGTATTGTTGCCAAGATGCTCGCGGAACAAGTCTCCAGTGGAAATATGTGTTAACCCGATTCTTGTTTTTAGCTTTTCAGACTGGGTTCCTTTTCCAGAGCCGGGCTGGCCGACAAAAATAATGTGCATACAGCGTCCTCCTGAAGACGATGTTTGTGATGGATTGAACAATGGGTTGTATAGTTTATCTTTAGTTTTAAAATCTCGCAACCCTACTGCAAAGACAAATCTGGCATTAACCACGGCAAATCCCGAAGAGCCAATCTTTGGGCCAACTGATCACTTCTTCCGCATTTCTATCCGGCGGAAACACAGAATGGGCAGGATTTTATTGGTGCGCCGTTTCGATGGCTGTTTTGAGGTTCTCCCACGGGGTTTCGCTGGGGACGGTGCAGTCGGCGGCGAGGATGAACCGTTCAGGAGCTTGGGCGAGCACGGTTTCCGCAGCCTTGCGGACCTCGTCCGGGTTTCCTGTGGCGAGGATGCCTTTTCGCTCCAGGCCGCCCATAAAAGGGCGGTTGAATAGCCGTGAGGCTTCTTTCGGGGTCAGCGTGCGCTCGCCCAGTTCGAGACTGCAATTGACCACCTGTCCGGGATAGTCGAGGAAGGGAGTGAGGTCATTGTACCCGCCCTCATAATCGCAAATGTGCAAGATATTGAATTCACAAGATTGGAGTTCATCCCACACGGCCAGATCAGTTGGTTTGATGGTTTCCTGGAAGAGGCCGGTGCCTGGAAAACGGAAGGTTTCTCCACCCTGGGAAGACGCGTAAAAGCCATCCACTCCGACGCGCTTGCAGCCGCGCACGAGTGTCAACACGTTTTCGGTCATGATCTCCAGCCCTTTTTGAACGGCTTCGGGGTTTTCCTGGAGATGCGCGGTCAGGTTGGCGTTTCCAGCCCAGTGTCTGGCCCACATGAAGGGAGAATACAGGGTCATGATGACCAACACCTCGGCTTTGGCGGCTTTGACCAGCCCTTCGACCAAACGGATAGAAGGGTCAAAAAATTCTTCGGAAACCAGCGGCGCGTTGGCCCAATCTTCCGGTTTTTGGGGTGGGGTGGAAGGTGGTGGGGTTTGTTCGTATTGAATTTTGACGAAATCCATGCCGGTGTAGCGGAAGAATTCGAGGTGTTTGTCAATTGCCGCCTGGCCTTGATGGCAGGCAGGGTCGAAGTGCATAAAAAAGGCAGCAGGGATGGCATCCGGCAAGGTTTCACCGTGTATGAGATTAAGGAGGGTGTCGCGTCTGTTCATGGCTTTATTCCTGGCATTTTACCCTGACTTCTGTACTCACAGAGGCCCGTCGGGCAACCGGCCAGCTTTGAGTTCTGTCGTTTGTTCGGGGGTGAACGGAGGCTCTAATATATCTGCCGAACTTGCATAGCAGCGGAAAAGGTCCACAATGAAATGGAGCCGGTCTGGTAAATCAGCCCAATCCGCCGCGCCTGTCTCGGAAAGACTGTCCAGGGTGGGATCGATTTGTTCTAGCAGGCGTTGCAAGTCTGGGAGGGTGATCTGCTGAAGTAATAGGGGAAATGCTGTGGTCAGGTCGTCCCCCAGCCGGAGCCGGACCTCATGCGGGAACTCCAGGGTCATCATCACTTCGGTGAGGAACGAGCGGACCTGTTTACGCGCGGCGGTGAGCAGCCGGTTGATGGCCTCATCAATTTTCGTGGCGCGCTGAAATAAACGCATGAGAAGCAATATTCCGTAGAAAAACCAGCCGCGATAAGGAAAAAGGGTCTCGAGGTAGCGCAGGGCAAATTTTCCGGGATCAATAATGGCGGCTTCGATAGCTTCAGCGATTTCAGGCTGTAAACGGGTTTGCTCGTGGAAGCCAATTTCGATGTTGGCTAACAGCATCCATTCGGTGCGGGTTTTGGGATCAGGCTCGAAAAAAGCCTGGTAGTAGTGGGCGAAGGCCTGGCGCAGGTAGCGCTGACCATCAGGGGGATCACCATCCTGCAATGTTTCGCAAAAGTGGGCAATTTTTCCCACGTCAGAAGTAGGGTCATTCAGGCAGTCGGCCAGGAAGCGCGCAAACTCCCGCCCGATTTCTGCAAACACTTTTTGGTTTCCGCGTGCGACCGCATCGCTGGCCCGGTCCAGAACGGCAGCGGGGCTTAAGGCTTCCCACACTGTCTGGTGGAGAAGGTCAGTTTCCCGGCGGATGCCAGATTCCTGCGCGGTGGTGGCGACGTGCGCGGCGGCCTGGGATGTGGTGGGAGTGGTTTTCAGGAAATGTTCCAATGCCCGGGCAAGGTCTTCCTTGCGGATGGTCTGCCCCGCTTGTTTGGACGCCCACGTTGCGAAAGTACACCAATTGGCGGCCGGCCCGGTGCGGTCCGCCATGATGAACGATAGTTCGTGGTAACACTGGGTGATCTGCAAGTTACGGAGGATGGGATCGCGATATGTTGCAATTCCATCCACCTCTTCAATGGAAGGAAGGGGATATAGGGTCATTGCGGGGAATTATACAGGGAAACAATGAACAGCATCTCCACCTTTTTCTCTGCCACAGCGACAAATCCTGCCACCTGACCGTTTTCATCGCGCGCGCAGGCGAGGTGCTCCATCTTCTGTAGGGCATCGCGTACCAGTGGCTTGAAGAACTGGATGTCGGCTTCGCGCACGAAGTGATGAGTAGCACGGACAGAGGCTTCCCACACTTCAAGAGTGCGGGGGAAGTCTTCGGGGGGGATGGGAAAAATACCTGCGCCCGCGCTTTGATCCACATAAAGCCAGCGCCGGACTGGTCTAAAGACATTCTCGGCCTGGTAACCGTTCAGTTCCCCCACCAGAAAGGGGTAAGAACCCGAAAAAATGGTGTCTGCAGGGGGTGTACACCCCCTGCGGACACCATTTTTTCGGATAATCCCCTGACCAAGTGAACGGTTACCTCGGCCTGTTCGCGGATCATAAATATACCCCACTTCTTGCCCGTCCGCATAAGCGATGAAGGCTTGCGTGTTTGTCTGAGCGAGCAATTCCCGCATGGCCGCCTGGGCTTCGGCTTCGGTAGGTTGTTTGAA
>DATDOR010000413.1:0-7782 GCA_035293165.1 Anaerolineales bacterium
TCTTTAATGGAAACTTTGGGAACGTTAGTAGAAAGTTACGAAACACAGCATTTTTCTGAACCGCAGGGAGACCCATTTTCCTCACTAAAGGAATTCATGGCCGATCATCACTTACAACCGGGTGATTTTCCAGAACTTGGGGATGGGAAAACCGTTCAAGAAATTTTGAATGGACAAAAAGAACTGACACCTTCACAAATTCGGGCGTTGAGTGAGCGGTTTGGAGTGTCGGCGTTGGTGTTTATTTAATAGCATGTAGTAAGATAATGTCATGCCAGAAGACAAATTTGATGCCAAACGCGTACGTGATTACTGGCTGATCGAAGCGGAAGAAGCGCTTCAGGTGGCCGATCACCTTGTCGAAAAGAAAGATTATTCTTACGCGCTCTTTTTCGGACATCTGGCAGTTGAGAAGATGTTGAAAGCATTGCATACAGTCAGAATCCAGGCACACCCTCCAAAAAGCCACAACTTACTTCACCTTGTTGAACGATGTAACCTGGAATATAACGACGATCAAAAGCGCGCACTTGCCCAAATTACCTCATTCAACATGGAAGCCCGTTACCCCGATGAAAGGCGATCCTTTCGCAACTTAGCCACTCCTGAATTTACAAAAACCCAAATGCAACAAATTAAGGAAGTATTTCAATGGTTACGCTCTCTCGTAATATCGTAAACAAAAATATTCAGGAATTCGTTCAAGCTGTAGAGGCGCGTTACCCGATCCAAGGGTTTTATCTTTTCGGCTCGCATGTTTTAGGGACAGCTGACTCCGAGAGCGATATTGACTTGCTTGTTGTCTCGCCTGATTTTGCTAAAAACCGTTTTGATGCACAGGTCGAGTTACTCATGATCGCATCGGAAATTGATACACGCATCGAACCCCATCCGATGACCCCGGATGAATTTGAGTTGTCCAATCCATTGGCAGCGGAGGTGATGAGGACAGGGATAGCGATTAATACTGATGTGCGGCTCAGGGCTTAACAGGAAATGTCATCGGGCTTTTACATCAATTCGGGCGTTCTTTTCTCCTGTGACGTGACGTTGCCCAAAATAAGCTCTAATGAGTTCATGTAGAAATCCCTCACCATCTAATTCCCAAAGAAAGTTTTCCTCCCATGCCCACCCTCTACACCCTCGGCCACGGCAACCATCCCCTCGAACACCTCATCCGCCTCCTCGAAGAAAACGGCGTGATGACCCTCGTGGACGTTCGCACCGCGCCGTACAGCCGGTTCAACCCCCAGTTCAACAAAGAAAGCCTGGAACACGCCCTCTCACAGCATTACATCCAATACGTCTTCGCCGGAAAATACCTGGGCGGCCGGCCCTCCGACCCAACTCTTTACAAAAGCCGCACGCTCCCCGCAGAGGGCGTGGATTACCTCCACGAAGTGGACTACCCCGCCATCATGAAGCGCGACTGGTTCCAGCGCGCCATCCAACGCCTGCTCCAACTTGCCGACGAACAGACCACTGCAATCCTGTGTAGCGAGGAAGACCCTGCCGCCTGCCACCGGCACCACCTGATCGCCAAATTTCTCGTGGAAAACCACCCGGAGATCAACGTCCGCCACATTCGCGGGGATGGTACTGTGTTTGGGGCGCAGTCCCTGCGCACTTCCGTAAACAAACCGGATGTGAAGCAAGATACGCTGTTTTAGAGGACACAATGAAAATCTACACCATTGGCTTCACCCAAAAATCTGCCGAGACCTTCTTCGGCCTGCTGAAAACTCACCACATCCAACGGCTGGTGGACATCCGTTTGCGTCCCAACGGGCAGTTATCCGGCTTTGCCCGGCGCGACGACCTCCCCTACTTCATCCGCGAACTGGCAGCGGGCTGCGAATACGTTCACCTGTCCGAACTCGCCCCCACCAAAGAAATCCTCGACGAATACCGCAAAGACAAGAACTGGCTCCGGTATGTCACCCGCTTTGAACTTTTGATGGACGAACGGGAGATTCCAACTACCCTCGAACCGGGGGATTTCGAAACTCAGACATCTTGCCTGCTCTGCAGCGAAGCTACTCCCGAACAATGCCATCGCCGCCTCGTTGCCGAACGGCTGGCCGCGCACTGGACAGGCGTGGAAATCGTGCATTTATGATCCCCCAACCCACCCCAATCGTCATCACGGACCTGACGCGGATGCACCGGGGCATGGTCTGCATCGCGGGGTATGACAAAGATCTGCGCTGTATCCGTCCCGTTCTGCCTCCCCCTGGCATCCCGGAACACAGTTTGTTCGGTTCGGATGGAAAGCCCATCATTTTTCCCTTTGCAGTCATCCAATTAGACCTGCTTGAAGCGTGCCCCGGACCCCCGCATACTGAAGATTTCTATTTCTTTTCCCCCTCGCCTCGCTTTATCCGGCCCGCCAAAGACCCGAAAAATTTATTGGAGCGGACTCTCTCCCCGGATGTGTGCGGCATTTTTGAACAACCCATCCACACCGATTTCGGTTTTTACGTGATGGATGGGCAAGGCCCGCGCTCGCTGGGTACCATCCGCCCGGACGCCATCACCAAAGTCGGGTACGAACCCGACCCAAACGGGGGGACGTGGGACTACCGATTAACCTTTACCGACGCGCGCATGGATACCTACCGGCTCAAAATCACCGATCTGACCTGGCAATATTTCTGCCACAACCAGCGCAGTGAACAGCGTCCTCCAGCCCAAATTGCCCTTGAACTGACTCACACCCTGCAAACCCGAGACGTGTATTTGCGGATCGGTCTGGCGCGCGGCTGGAAAGAACATCCAGAGCGGTGCTTTCTGCAAATCACCGGTATTTACACTTTTCCTGACTACTTAAATGGAAAAACGTTTGCGGATTTAAAATCTAAATGAGGACGTTGAACCGCAAGAGGCCATCACGAAAGCCAGTGTTACGGTCAAAGTTGATATGGTGGAAATGAAAGTTGTTGAAATCCTACTGTGAATGCAACAAATCATTTCGGATGTATAACCTCAAATTGTTTTTCGAGAGAACAAGGCTGTAGTTTGTCTCAAGGTAATCATCCAACCCAGGTAAAATAAATCTACCAAAAAGCACCTGCTCTGGCTGGTATTCGATCAGTGCATCGAGAATTTGTGCTTCAGTGAGATGTCCTGTATATAATCGTTTCTCGGTGATCACAGCGATTTCAGGAGGAACAGGCAGGCCTGCTCGAAACGCGAACATCGGTAAATCTGTGACTACCCAGTGCGTTTGGGGGGCAAAATCATGCATGCTCAAGTATATTTTTTCCGTTTTCCCTCCCAACCCCAATCCGGTTGTTTTAAGAGAGGGAGGACCACTCAAAACCGTGATTGGCTCCGGCGCTCGCACGAGCAAGAACACTGCAAAAAGCGTGCCTGCCAGCGATAAAACCCTTACCCAACCCATCCTATCAGGGTTGTAATGTTTATGGACAACCTGGAGACATAGATCAATCCCCTCCACAACTGCAATTCCTCCCAAGATAGCGGCCGGAATGGTGACATAAAGTTGATGATGATACCAAACTGGTTGATAAAATAAAAGTAGGATATAGGCTGTGATCAGCCAGGCCGCCAGATATAGAATATCCCAGCGACGCGATCTTACAGCGAAAATTGTCCCTGGAATTGCTAAAAAAAGAAAAGGCCAAGATTCCTTGAGGTGATAATTAATAGTAAACTGTGGATTTGCATAGTACTGGATTTTGGTCATTTCCAAGTGATTTTCCAGTAATTGGGATATATTTGAAGGTCCTATAACAACTGTCGAAGTTCCCATGAAAATTGCCACAAAAAATGCAGACCAGACGGCAGCAGGTAAGAGCAAATTTCGCCAATTACTGGTAGAACGGAACCTGACATATTCGGCCACTAAAATCCCTATGACAAAAATTGGAACCAGAAAACCAATCATTAATTTCGTAAGAGTGGACAAACTCATGAAAATCGCTGAAAGGATCAGCCAAAAATAACGACGTTTTTTATGCCATAAAGCTAGAAACAACAATGAAATCATTGCCAAAGATATGGAAGGTAACCCTACCATCACTGAGAGGCTCAGGACCAAGTATTTCGGCAAAAGAAATATGAGCAAACACCCTGCGTAAGCGTAAGACCTTTTCCAATTCAATTGTACAAATTCAAAAGCAGCCCAAAGCAACCCTAAAGACAGCAGAAACACTATATTGCGCGCCACCTCAACTCTATAGCCAAAGAAATGTATGCCTAATGCCAGGAGATATGTCAAAAGAGGTGGCTGATCGCTCCATACTTTGCTATACAATGGATACCCTTTTTCGACCAGCAGCGCCTTTATCAAATTAATGCCCTCATCAGTATCGAATTCAAACCTCCCTCTGGAGTGGAAAAACAAAAAAACAACAGACACAAACAGGAACGGCACAAATAGATGCCATACCCACTGAATTGCTTTAACCGACTTTATTCCTGAAACAAAAGAACGCATACCCGGCATAACTTTGGTTCGTAAAGAAATATGTAATCTATCATTCATGTTATCCCTTTTAAGCGCTAAGAAATATGGTTCTTTGGGAATCGGCGGGGAGGTCCCCAGATTTTGGGGTTGTCAGTTCTGCTGGCATCTTAGGGCCACTTATTTTCGCCTGGTTTATTCCCCATTAATATTATAAATCACAACCAGATCTGCACCGCTACGAGATACCGTATGAACAGGGTTCCAATCCTCCGGAATTCTCTTATCGACATTTCTGAGCAGGGGAATTACGGCCAACTGGTAAGATGGATACTCGGCTTCTGTAATGTGAGCTATCCTGTTGATGCTAATATCTGGGCGGTTATATAAAATAGCCTGAGTATATTCCACATCCCAAACTAGAATATGAGCATTTTCTGGCGCGGTAGCATTTACATATTCCATGGCCTCTTTCATAGAGATGTTCCAATAATCCAGATCATAATTTCTAAAAGCACCCCTGACCCCACCGGCGAACTGATTGAAGTATATGTATTGGTAGGGATGCAAAGAAAAGAGGTTTAAAATTCCCGGGACGAATGTCAATGATAACACAAAGGGGAAAATAACTCGATGATCGAGCCGGTCTTGCAAAAACTGAATGGCCAATGCAGCAAAAATAAACAGAGGAGGGGTGATGAAGATAAACTGGCGGAAATTGTTGTACATGATGGGAGTCGTCGCGACAACATAAGTAAAGGGAAGGGTAAACCATAGGAAAACCAGTAATAGCTTCGTGTTTTGGTTGGACCATTTCCTGTCCAGGAAGAGAAAAATGATCCAGCCTATAAAACCCAGCGAACAAAGAATAATCACGGGTTCAGTGAATTGAACTAACAACAATTGGGGGAGATAATTCCAGGGAATTTCATATGCGCGAATGATTTCGCCCATAAAAAGGATTGAGCCGATATACGGGTCAAAATTAGAAAAGAGGGATAGGGCTTTGAAGACGGTATAGATGCCATATCGCCAGAAGACCGGCCAAGAAAGGTATGCGGATAGAGTAGAAAAAAAAGCGTAGATGACAACAGGCAGGATTGCTTTGCGCCTATAGATCCACAACAGATAAAGGATCACGATTCCACCAGCAAAGATGGTTACGATACGGGTGGAAATGGCAAAACCATATGATAACGCCGCCATGATCAGGAGAGGGTTTTTCAGATGGATCGAGAGGGAATGAAGGATAGACCTGTCTTGCAGGTCTTGAGGTAGTTGTCGAAAACCCTTCCTGAAGATGGTCATGCCATAAGCAAGAAAGCCGAGGAAGAATAAGGAGGAGGTGACATTAAGAAAACGGACCAGATTCGTCACCCCTTTGTTAACATAATCTTGGAGAGGAGTAGATGACAGGTTGGTAGCTACTCTGGTGAGCACGATCCCCCATATAGACTGGTGGTCTGTATATGCCGTTGTAATGAACTGGGTGAGCAAACTGGTCAAAATGGGTTTAAGTATGAGGATTAAGGCAAGCGCAGCAGGTAGAAGGAGGAGAGTTCTAAAGGTAGCTCGAGGAAGTGAGACCAGGACCTTCTTCCACTCGTGAAACAGGTTCGGCAGGGCGATTTCTGCATCCATGCTCTGTTTCCAAAGCTTATGACGGTCAATGTAGAAACCTATCGTTACAGTAAGCAGGAAGACAGCGAGGAGGGGAATATCCTTGGGGTTCATGAAGGCATGCCCGAAAAGGAGGGGTTGGGTGGCGAAGAGAATACTGGTGAAAAGCGCTATCCAGGGGTTGACGAAGATCTTTATGAGGTAGAAAAGAGTAATAATGGCAAGAACAAAAGTGAGAAAATAACCATAATGCATGATCACGCCAGCGGGTATATTTAGGATGGGAGAAAATAGGGTATCTGCCCAGATAAGCACCATGGAAGT
Organism: Anaerolineales bacterium; assembly: GCA_035293165.1. GTDB lineage: Bacteria > Chloroflexota > Anaerolineae > Anaerolineales > JABWBV01 > JABWBV01. The sequence goes on from DATDOR010000413.1 coordinate 6,374, forward strand.
GGCAGTTCCATAAAATTGCGAATGGCCGAGGTCGTCATAATCGTAACCCAAATACCCCAGGTCTATTCCGTAATTGGAGAGCGCAATGGAGGCGCGTTTCTTTTCAATAGGTTCATCTGGACTGAAACCGTAATCTTTAACAATCAAGACCCCAACGACCAGATAAATACCAATGAAGATACCTAAAAATAAACCGGGCTTGCCCAGGATTTTCATTTGTTTCTCTCTTGGAACCACTTAACTTAAACCAACGTACTTCTCTATTTTCAAACACGACTTCTATCAATGAGGCTGTTTTCACAAACGCCTCAACATCAGAGAAGAGATTCTGCCACTCCTGGCGCGTTAATTTAAGTCTTTTAGGTTGGCGGCGGTTTTGATGCCCGCGACGCGGTAGTCGGCTTGGGCGTCTATGCGGGGAGTGTATCATTATTTAATGGGAATGGACGCTCATCACTACCTCGGCACGAATTTGAACACACGATTGACTCCATTGAATTCTCCCACCAGGATCAATTCGCCCTTGTTGTTGAAGACCATGCCCGATGGAATGGCGTCGAGCAACCGCGAGTCGAGAAACTTGCCCTCGGCGTCGTAGACTTCGAGGCGATATTCTTGCGTGTTATTCTTGGTTAGGTCAGAGGGTTCGGGAAAAAACTCTGTCCGGGCTATAAACAACCGGCCATCGGCATCCACCGCAAAATTTCCTGCAAAAAGTTTCAGTTACGGCAAAATTCGCATACAAGATGCGTAATTTTCTAGGCGTAGTTACCAGGGATTTGGCTTATTTGTATGTCAATTTTGCCGCTACTGAAAAGTTTTTTGTACTGGTGCACAAGATCGCCACCGGCGGTGTATTTGTTGATCCCAAGAGCGCGAAACTACCCATCGCGAAAAACCCCGCCAGGGCTGGTCCGGCCATACCGGTTTGTAACGCGACAGCTACATTGCCCAGCCAGGTTATGGCGTAGATCAATAAGGGTAAACTGCGAAAGAAAAGCGGGCTTTCTCCCCAAGGCTGGGGGGCATAACGGCGTTCTAAGATGCGATAAATCAAATACACAGAAAAAGTTGTTGCGAGCCAGCCTGCGTAGTTGTGGAGTGGAATGCCGAAAAACGCTCCCTCCACCTCCCATGTCCAATGTCCGCTGGAGGCCATAATGGGATCCATCACCACATCCCAGGCCGTCATCGCCAGCGCGCTGAGGGCAGCCAGCCAGAGAATCCGCCCGAAGGTTTTGTTCTGTCCCGTGTCTACCACCCGTTCGACCAGGATAAGAGTGAACGGACAAAAATATTATACAACCCGAATTTGCGTGTTCCCCTTTGTCCCCCCATCGAATTCACCTCAGGCAACTGCGGTTACCCCAAACCCGCGTCCCGCGCCTTCGCCATCGCCTCTCCCCGGC
>DATDOR010000414.1:0-8297 GCA_035293165.1 Anaerolineales bacterium
ATCCAAATCGAGGGCGTTGAAGGCCGGATGTAGACTATCTTGGGGAAGATCAAAGTGGAGCACCTGCCCCATTTGGGTTTCCGTGTTTCCCCGTGCACCCACGTAGGTCATCGCCAGGGCGAGCGATATGCTATATGGGGAGTAGAACAGGTTGCCGTCCTTTTCCTTAAGGGCCTGGTAAAGGTCCAAGGCAAAGATCGTGTTTCCATTAACGAGCAACTGGAAATCTGCCGGGGTTACACCAGGGGAGGTGACACGCTTGAGTGTGGAACGAGTTTCATTCGTAGCAGCAGGTTGGACCGGAGTACAACTGGTCAGAAGTGCTACAATCAGCACGAACGCGTAAAGAATGAACTGGAGTTTTGGAAGTTTGGAGTTTTTCATAGTTCATCTACTTTATCGAAAACAGGGAAAGCACTTTTAGGATAACACCCGCCAAGGGAAATGTCTTGACAAAAACTTGACAAATTTCTGAAATCACTCCCCCCAAAACACATGCCCCTCCCCCTCCATCCGTAAATCCGATAGCGACGCCTGTCGCAGTATCTCGAAACGTGGGCGCATCTCCTCCATCGAGTCCCCGCCCAACTTTTCGAGCAGCGCCTCCGCCAGGACGTGGGCGACGACCGCTTCCAGCACTACCACTGCTCGGGGCACCGGGCAATAGTCTGAGCGTTCGTATTTCGTCGGGGTTTCTTCACCCGTCGCCAGATCCACCGTCTGCTGCGGGGTGAGTGTCGTCGCAATGGGCTTCATCGCGGCGCGGACGATCAACGGTTGTCCGTTCGTGATCCCGCCCTCGATGCCTCCAGCGCGATTCGTCGGACGGATGATGTTTTCCCCGGCCAGCCGGATGGCATCATGCGCCTGCGTCCCGGGAAGGCGTGCGTTGGCAAATCCGTGTCCGATCTCCACCCCTTTCATCGCCTGCACGCTCATCACTGCTGCTGCCAGCCGCGCCTCCAGCCGCCGATCCCATTGGACATGTGACCCCAACCCGACCGGAAGACCCAACGCAACCACTTCAACAATCCCGCCGAGCGTGTCCCGGTTCTCCATCGTTTGCCGGATGGCCGCGCGCATTGCTTCGGCTGATACAGGATGCGGGCAGCGGACATCACTCTCCTCCGCGCGGGCGAATCGCTCCTCCAGCGGGATACCGATCAGGTCGGCATCCACCTCCCCAAGCGCAGTAACATACCCGCCGATTTGAATCCCAAACTGGGCGAGCAGATGGCGGCAGACCGCCCCGACCGCCACGCGGGCTGCCGTTTCCCGTGCGGAGGCCCGCTCCAGACCGGGGCGAAGATCGCGGTAGCCATACTTCACCGCGGCGGTCAGGTCTACATGCCCCGGGCGGGGGGTGGTGAACGCTTCGACGGACTTGCCGCGCCATTTGACGTGATCGCGGTTTTCGATCAACATCGCAAGCGGCGAGCCGATTGTGATTCCTTCCATGACACCCGAAAGGATTTGGGCTTTGTCACTTTCAATTTTCATGCGCGGGCCTGCGCCATACCCAAGTTGGCGGCGGAGAAGTTGTTTGTTGATAATGTCTTCGGTGAGGGGTAATCCCGCTGGCAACCCTTCGAGGATGGAAACGAGGGATGGGCCATGGGATTCTCCGGCAGTAAGGTGGCGGAGGCGAGTAATGGTCATAGTTTCAGGTACACAGGTAGACAGCATCGCGCATAACGTCTCGTGGCGCTTCCCTCCCCGTCCAAATCTCAAAAGCGAGCGCGGCCTGTTCGATCAACATCCCCACCCCGGTCGTGGCAGGGAGGCCGGCAGCGCGGGCGTTGCTGACGAGGAGGGTTTCTCGAGGATTGTACACCAGATCATAGACGGCGGCGTTTTCAGGGAAGGGGAAGTCGGTGGGCCAGGGGGAGTTGTTGACGTTGGGGGTCATGCCGAGGGGGGTGGTGTTGACGATGAGGGAGAATGGAGATTCGAGATTGGAGATTGGGAATTGGATGATAGAAATTGGGTATTGGATATTTGATATTGAGTTTTGGGAAAGGTTGTCTGCCAGGGATTTAGCTTGTTCGGGGCGGCGAGCGGCTAAGGTGATTTGCCAACCATCTTGGAGGAGAGCGTAAACGACGGCGCGAGCGGAACCGCCAGCACCGAGGACGAGGGCGTTTTTACGGAATTCGGAATACGGAATATTTACTAAAAACTGTTTCAAATCCGCCAAAAATCCCGGTGCATCGGTGTTGTCACCTATCAGCTTGCCATCCCGAAAATAAATCGTGTTCACCGCGCCGACAGCCTGGGCGGTGGGGGTGAGTTCGTCCACATAGGGAATGACGGTTTGTTTGTGGGGGATGGTGACGTTGAGGCCGTGGATTTCGCCAGAGCGGACGGTTTCCAGAAGTTCTTTAAGTTCATTTTCTTCCGAGGGGGGGATGGCGTACAAGCAGTATTCTCCATCCAACCCCAACGATTTTAGGGCCGCATTGTGTAATTTCGGGGAGAGGGAATGGCTGAGGGGATAGCCGATCAGACCGAGTGAATACGTTTCACGCATCCCGTTTTAATCAATCTGTGCGCCCAGAGACGCCAGTGTGGGCTGAAATTCCGGATAGGATTCATGGATGATGTTGGGATTTTGAATGGCAATGTGATCTCGCGCGCCCAATCCGGCCACAGCCAGGGACATCGCCAGACGGTGATCCCCGTGCGGGTTCACGATTCCGCCGCGCGGGGGAGTGTTCCCCGGCAGAGTGAAACCATCTTCTACTTCTTCCACGTCCACGCCGACCGCGCGAAGTTGCTCGCAAAGGGCAGTGATCCGGTCGGATTCTTTGTGACGAAGTTCGGTGGCCTCGCGGACGGTGGTGGGGCTATTGGCATAGGCGGCGGCGACGGCGAAGGCGGGGAATTCGTCTATCATGCGGACGACGAGGGGGCCGGAAATTTCGGCGCCGTGGAGGGGGGAGTGGCGAATGGTGAGGTCGCCGGCAGGTTCGTTATGGGGATATTGGGTATTGGAAATTCGGATATTGGCTCCCATTGCGGTCAGGGCATCCAATAGACCCGTGCGGGTGGGGTTGAGGCCGACGCCTTTGATCGTGATTTCGGAGCCGGGGGTGATGAGAGCGGCGACGATGAGGAAGGCGGCGGCGGAGATGTCGCCAGGGATGGTCAGGTGAAGCGGGGACAAGGTGCAGGGGTGAGGAGGAGTAAGGGTAGTTAGATATTGGGTATTGGAGATTGGGCGAATTGCTGATTGCTGATCGCTGAGTTGTGAATTGCTGATTTGCTGACTCGCTGAATCGTCGGCTTGCTGATTTGCTGATTCGCCGCTCACTTCCAACTGCTCACTTTTTACGGACACGCCCATGCTGGCAAGCATCCGCTCGGTGTGATCGCGGGAGGGGCCGGGTTCGAGGATGGTAATGGGTTCGGGCGCGGCGAGGGCGGCGAGGAGGAGGCAGGTTTTGACCTGGGCGGAGGCGACTGGAAGGATGAAGGATGAAGGATGAAGACGGAATGGAAATTGGAGAGTGGGTGAGTGGGTGAGTGGGTGAGTGGGTGAATTACTGATTGCTGATTGCTGATTTGTAATTTGCTGACTCGCTGAATTGCTGAATTGCTGAGACTTTCGGAAGGTGAGCGGCGCGTATTTTTCCTCTACCGCTTCCACATCCACGCCCATCTCCCGCAACGGTTCGACAATCCGGTCCATGGGGCGGCGGCGGAGGCCGGGAGAGCCGTCCAGGACGGCGTCAATGTTTGCGGCGGCAATAGCTCCGGCGAGGAGGCGGAGGGTGGTGGCGGAATTGCCGCAGTAAATTGGCGATATGGGAGATTGGATATTAGATATTCCCCTTCCAAATACGGTTAGGGAAGTTCCCTTGAGTTTCCATGAAATCCCAAGAGACGCAAGCGCTTCCAGCATCACCTTCGTGACACCTGCGACGAGGAAGTTTTCGATGTGCGATTCGCCTTCGGCGAGGGCGGCGAAGAGGGCAGCGCGGTGGGAGATGGATTTGTCGCCAGGGAGAGTGGCGGCACCGCACAAGGGGTGACCGGGGATGATGGTCATGTTCAAGAGGTAGATTTTACCTTTTCAAACAATTGACGGCGGATTTGCGCTTCGGTCAGGGTGGTTTTCAGAGAGGGGTCGTTGTCTCTGAGTTGGGTTTCCAATTGATCGAGAGAGGTGCGGAAACGGGCGAGGGCGCGCAATATGGGGGCGCGGTTAGTCATCAGTACGTCCGACATCATGTGTGGGCTGCTCCCGGCCAGGCGGGCAGTGCTGCGAAAGCCGGAACCGGTGAGCGGGGCAGTTTCTTCCGGGGTGGCGTGGGCGAGGGCCGCGGCGAGGAGGTAGGGCAGGTGGCTGGTATGCGCGACCCATTCGTCGTGGGTTGCAGCGTCCAGCCAGATAGGGTGTGCGCCCAGGGCAATGGCGACCTCCCTCGCCAGGGTTCGGGCATGTTCCCTGGTGCGGGAAAGCGGGGTCAGAGCAAAGGCCGCGCCCTGGAAAATCGCCGGGTCAGCGTTCGCCAGACCTGAGGTTTCTTTCCCGCACATCGGATGTCCCCCGATCGGGTCGAACCGGTCGGGTAAATTCTCGAGCGCGTGGCAAATTTCCATCTTGGTTGAGCCAAGATCAAGGACGACAGGAGAACCAGGATGCAGGCGAGGTAACTGCTCGATCAGGGTGAGGATGCCCCGCACGGGAGCGGCGAGGATAACCAGACCGGCCTGATCCACAAACCCGGTGGGGGTCGTGCTGGCGAGATCGGTCACGTTATGAGCCTGGGCAAGGTGGCAAGTTTCCGAGTCGGGATCAACGCCGATGATTCGGGCGCATTTGCCGTGCAGACCTAGCGCGAGCGAGCCGCCCATCAGGCCGAGACCAAAGATCGCAATCGTGGTTTGGGAAAGTAGAGAGGTCACAGGGCGGGAGTGAGTTCCGTAAGCGGGGCAAGAGTGCGTCCCAGAACCTCGGCGATGGCTTTTACTTCTTGAATCATTTCGACGAAGCGCTCAGGTTTAAGGGATTGTCCGCCATCCGAGGCGGCTTTTTCGGGGTCGGGGTGGACTTCGACGATGAGGCCGTCGGCTCCGGCGGCGATTCCGGCGCGGGCAACGGCGTTGACATATTCCCAGTGCCCGGTGGAATGGCTGGGGTCGAGGATGATGGGGAGGTGTGTGCGGGCTTTGAGGACTGGGATGGCGTTGATGTCGGTGGTGTTGCGGGTGGCAGTCTCGAAGGTGCGAATGCCGCGCTCACACAGTATAACGCGGCGGTTACCGTGTGAGAGAATATATTCGGCAGCCATGAGTAACTCGTCAAGGGTTGCGCTCATGCCGCGCTTGAGGAGGACAGGACAATGGCTGGCTCCAGCCGCGTGGAGGAGGGGGTAGTTTTGCATGTTGCGGGTGCCGATTTGGAGGACATCAGCGTACTGCGTGACGAGTTCGACTTTGTCTGGCTCCATAACTTCGGTGACAATGGGGAGGCCGGTGGCTTCGCGGGCTTCAACGAGCAGTTCTAACCCGGCGACGCCCATTCCCTGGAAGGAATAGGGAGACGTCCGGGGTTTGAACGCGCCCCCGCGCAGCGCGTGTCCGCCCGCTTCCTTCACCGCATAGGCTGTTTCGAGAATTTGAGCGCGGCTTTCGACGGAACATGGCCCGGCGATCACGACAATCCCCTCCCCACCCATGGTTGTTCCATTGAGAGAAAAGACTGTGTTTTCGGGTTGAAATTCACGGGAGGCCAGTTTATAGGGTTTGGTAATGGGGACGACTTCACGGACGCCCTCCAAACGGATGAACTGGTCGCGAGGCAATGGACGGGTTTCACCAATGATGCCAATGACGGTGCGTTCACTGCCTCGAGAAAGGTGAGCGGTCAAGCCGAGCGAATCGGCGCATCCGATGATGGCACTGATGTCTTTTTGGGTGGCGTTGGTCTGCATGATGATGAGCATGGGAGCCTCCAGAGGGCGGGTGATAGAGTATTGGAGATTTAGGATTGCCGGTTAGCGATTTGCCGGTTTGTGGTTTGCCAATTTACCGATTTATCATTTGCTGATTTGAGATGGGGTGTTGCCGTTGGGGGAAGGGATGGGTGGAGTGTGGAGGCTTCGTCGTGAGTTCAGCCGAACGGTCGGGGCGAAGGGATGCTGCCTGACCGAGGTAAATATGGCGAATGTCCCGCTGCGGAACAGATGTGTTCCAATGAAGAAGGACGCGGATGACGCGGGGCAGGCTATTGGGAACGGCGATCTCTTGGGCACAGAGCAAAGGAACTTCCACCCATCCCAATTGGCGAGCAGCCAGAGCAGGGTGAACGGAAACCAGATCGGGAGTGGCAGTGAAGAAGATGCTGGCGAGGTCCTCAGGATTGAGGTCGTTGGCTTCAGCGATGGCGAGTAAGAGTTCGCGCGTGGCCGCGAGGACGGCCTCAGGAGTGTCTTCAGGAGCATGATTAGCGCCGCGAATGCCTTGTATGGTCATGGTATTTTGCCTTCTGGTTCTTGCAAATGAAATAAAAAACGCGAGGCTGTTGGCCTCGCGTCAATGTCTGTGGGTAGACTCGCTTAAACGCCGCCAACGGCATCCTGGGGGAGGAAACCGTACCAATAGGCATAAAAGCGGAAGTTCTTGGTGTTCATGTTGTGGGCGATTTTACTTGAGGGGAATGGATGCGTCAAGAATTTATTTTCTCCTCCATCACATCTTTTAGAATCTCATCCAAGGAGCGGGTGGGTTCCCAACCAGTCAAGGCTCTGATTTTTGAGATGTCGGGCACGCGGCGGCGCATGTCTTCAAATCCGGCTGCGTAGGCTTGATCATAAGGGATGAGTTCGATATGCTCGGTCGGATTAGCTTTTTCGGAGGCCATTGCTACGACTTTTGCAGCGAGATCGTAAACGGTGATTTCGTGCGTCCCGCCGATGTTGAACACTTTCCCAACAGATTCAGGGTTTTCTGAGAGGCGAATGATCGCTTCAATGGCGTCACGCACGTGCATAAAACAGCGGGATTGTTTGCCATCTCCGAAGACAGGGAGCTTTTCCCCTCTTAAAGCACGTTCTACAAACCGGGGAATAACCATTCCGTACCGGCCACTCTGCCGGGGGCCGACGGTGTTGAACAGACGGAAAATGACGACAGGGAGTTTTTTCTCATTGTAATAAGCAAGCCCAAGAAATTCATCTACCATTTTCGAGGCGGCGTAACTCCACCGGCTGCGGCTGGTCGCGCCCAGGACGACATCATCATCTTCCCGAAACGGGATATTGTTGCCTTTGCCGTACACCTCGGATGTAGAAGCGATGAGCACTTTTGTCCGGTAACGCAGCGCAGCTTTGAGCACCGCTTCTGTGCCCATGACATTGGCTTCGATGGTGTGGACGGGGCGCTCGACGATCAACATCACGCCGACGGCAGCCGCGAGGTGAAAGATCAGATCACATTCGCTCACCAACCGGTCCATGACGACTTCGTTGGTGATGGTATCTATGGCAAAGCGAAAATTGGGATGTTCAGTCAGGGGAGCAATATTTTCAAACCGCCCGGTGGACAGATCGTCAATGACCGTGACGAAGTAACCGCGTGCGAGTAATTCTTCGGCCAGGTGGGAACCAATAAACCCTGCTCCGCCGGTGATCAGGACTCGAGGAAGGAATTTTGATCGCTGGGAGGAATGAACCATTTTTGCAGTCTCCAGATTCGTTTCAGGGCAGTATATCACGCATCATTTCCGATGGATTGCTTTCACGTAACTGATCAGGCTAAGAGAGAAAGGCAATCCCCTTGCCGGCTGAGTAGTTACGCTTTCACTACGGTGTACAATAGCGAACATTCTCTTGAGACAAGGAAAATATGTCGACATTCATACAACGAACTCTCCCCGATGGCTTGATTCTACGCCAGGCCACCCCTGATGATGCCCAGGCATTATCTGATTTCAATGCGATTATGCACAGCGACGATGGTCCCGACCGGCCCGATGAATACATCCGTGCGTGGACGATAGATCTACTCACCCAACCCCATCCAACTTTCAAGCCGGGTGATTTTCTTATTGTCGAGGATACAAATTCCGGGAATATTGTCTCCGCCCTTTGCACAGTATCCCAAACCTGGATGTATGAAGGCATTTCATTCGGGGTTGGGCGGCCTGAACTCGTCGCTACACATCCCGATTACCGCAGGAAAGGGTTGATCCGCGCGCAGATGGAAATTGTTCACCAATGGAGTGCAGAACGGGGTGAAATGATACAAGTAATCAGCGGCATCCCCTGGTATTACAAGCAGTTTGGGTACGA
>DATDOR010000415.1:0-3208 GCA_035293165.1 Anaerolineales bacterium
TATTCTGGTCACTCCAACGGATACCCGCCGGTTGGGGGCCAGTGTGATCGGGGTCATTGTCAAAGAGGAACTGTCCGCGCGCTTACAGGAAGCGGCTGTTGCCCGTTCCACCGGATGGTCAGATGGGCATTGGGGAGAAAAGTTGGCTGAAGGATACGAAAAAGTATTGTCTTACTGAAATGCCAGGTGGGAAGCTACTCGTCCGTTTTCACCACTCTGCGCGTCCCGCTAAAAACAAACACATACACAGCCAGGCCAATCCCCCCCAAAATAAATACCCCGCCGACAATGCCTAGCATGGGAGAACGCCCCCCTTCAGCAGGCGGCGGATTGGCTTCGATGCCCGCCGTGCTGATCTGTGCCCCAAAATCGAGAAAAGCTTCATCCCCCCCTTGGAGTTCAAAGGTATAGTTCAAAAATGTGGTGGGGTTATATCCATCAGGTATGGCGATGGAAATCGTATATTCCCCAACTGGGATTTGCTGGAAACAGGCACGAACCGGGGCAATGTTGTCGAATTCATCCAACTCGGTCGCATCGGTTGATTCCCCGGTGAGAGAAAAACTACCAGAACGATTGGTAAGGTTGATCGCTCCGCCTGGGATAGCAAATTCCGTTTCCTGACGGATTGCATCGCCGTTAATGTCTTCGTAAAGCAGGATGCAAACGGTCCCGCTGCTGGGGCCAGCCGTTGGTGTGGGCGTGAAGGACGGTGGGAGAGGGGTAGGAGCGGCGTTTGGGTCCTGTGTGGGCAGGGTTGGGCCACCGAACCCGAGTAAAAGCTGTTGGCCCTCGCTGAGGACATCATCTACCCCTAAATTGTTAAGCGTGCGAAGTTCGTCAATCGAGACACCCGAGATAGCGGAGATGCGCCAGAGCGTGTCCAACGGTTGGACGATGTATATGATGCGCCCATCCGATCCCGGGGTAGGCGTTGGGAAGTCGGTAAGTTGCAGGGCGGGTGCGGCGAGCGTGGGGGTGTTTAAGTAAAAAGAGACCCCTGATAAAGTAAAAAACCCTAGAAGAAGAAGGATTGGGAGGGTAAATTTCTTTTTCATTGGGGGCGATTATATCACTCCCCCCATTTCAGACCTGGGATTAGCATGGGCGTCCGTTTGCGGTATTCTTCGTATTCCTTGCCGAATGCCTTGACCAGTTTTCGTTCTTCAAACATTGCTCCAATGACAGTGTAAATGGTTACGCCGATATACAACGCCAACCAGTTGACGGTCATGACCGGGGTCAGCCAGATGAAGAGCATCCCGGCGGTGTAAAGCGGGTGACGCACCCAGCGATAGAGGCCGTTGACGACGAGTTTTTCTTCTTTCAAATAATGCGGCATCGTGATAAACTGCCGCACGCCCATGAACGAAAGGGTGTCCGTTTGCAGCAGCCCGGCAATGAGCATGATCACCGCCCCAACCTGCCCGGCAATGGCGAGATACGACCAGGGTGCAGGGATGCGATAGAGAACCGTGTCAGTCAGAAGCGGGGGTAAAGCGAGGACAGGCAGGAAACTGACAAAACCAAAAGCGTTGAAGAAGAGCCGGTACCAGCGGTCGGTGTGTTTGCCAAACCACTGGCGGGCGAGGGCTTTTGTCTTCAGGGCAGCGAGGATGGAGTGAACACCTCCGTAAAGGAGTATCGCGATAAAGATCAGGATAGGAGAAGTGTTCATAGCGCTTGTAAGCCTCAAGGTTGATGCTGTTTAGACAACTTACAATGAATTCAACTTTCCTTTTCCAGATGTTCGATCATGGAAAACTCATCCGGGACAGTACAATGATTCCGGTCGGCTTGTTGAATACGGATGGTGAGTTGGTGGACAAGCAGCGCGGTGGTAAAGACGAACAAGCTGCGCGGGGTGCGTGTTCCGTCCGCATGCAGGATGCGGATGGGGAGTTTGAGCATCTGGCACCAACCGCGTAATGGTTCGTGAGCAAAGGATAGGTCTTCCATTTGATGGATGAAAAACTCCCAGATGTCTTTGAGCACCCACAAATCATCCCGCTCGCTGGTGCTGATCAAGCCCAGGCAGTACGCTGCACGGATGCGGGCGCTCAACGACCCAAGCGGGTGGTCTTCCCCCAACAGTTCGCTGACCTCGGCGGGGTCGCGCACCATGAAGGCCTGGAGAAGTTGGATCAGGTGCATATCGAGCAGGACGATGGCTTCGATGGCGAGGGCGCGGTCGCTTTTGCCGCGTGTTTGTTCGGCAAATAAGCGGGTATGGATTTGTTCTTCGGGGCCATTCTCGGACATTGTATTATTATCGGTTTGGTTAGGTTAAAAACAACACTGGCGGGCCAACAAGCGGTCACTCAAACCCTGGCAGTTCCATCACCTGCCCTTCGGTTTCGACGAGCCAGTAGGGGTGCCAGGCGAGGCCGAAGAGTTCGACGCGAATGTCTTTTTTGTAGGGCTGGACGGGGATTTCGGTAAAGTCATCGGCGAGGTCAGCCCAGCGGCGGTTGATGTCTTCGAGGGCGGTGGTTTTTTCGCGTTCGGCGTCTTCGATCTGGCGTTTGAGGCTGGCGATTTCGTCTATGGATTCTTCGACATCCGCTTTGGCTTTTTCAGTCATGCGGCGTTTTGAGAGGGAGGTGGAAACGGCGCGGCGCTTGGAGCCGGTGAGGAATCCGAAAACGTTTTCGGCGTGGGTGCCCATTTCTTCCATTTTGCGCTGGGAGAGTTCGGATTTGTCTTGTTCGAGTTCACGCTCTTCACGGTCAAGTTTGACTTTGAGCTGATCGATTTTGCGGTCATGGGTGGCGGCGATTTTAGCAACTTCAGCGTCGCGGCCTGCACGGGCGGCATCGGCGCAGAGGGTGCGGAAGTCGGCCTGGGTGAAGTTGGGGCCTGCGTAGACTTTGAGCGCCTCGTTGGCGCGGACGGTGACTTCGGCATTGCGGTAGACCCATTCGACGAAGTCAGATTGTTGGGAAGTGTACCACGCGGATTCGGCGAGGGGGCCTTCGAGGGGGGCGAAGCGGGATTGGGGTAAGGGGCCGCGGTCGAGGCGGCGGGGGTCCACCGGTTCGATTTCAAATTCTTCCCAGTGGAGGAGGCCGCGCGGGTCAGGTTCGACGACGGAGGCGGTTTTTTGGATGGCGTGGTCGAGGTTGTATTTACGGTTGAGGAGGCGGACGTCGGCCTGGGCGAGGAGGGCAGGACGGTAGAGGAGGCCGAGGGGCTTGGCGTCCGGGGG
>DATDOR010000416.1:0-7467 GCA_035293165.1 Anaerolineales bacterium
AGACAAGCTGGGAGTTATGGTACTAGACAATTTCACCTCCGCGGCGGCTTTCACCGAAGAGGATCAGGCCCTGATCACCTCTCTTGTACAACAAACTGGCTTGATTTTGGAAAATGCGCGGTTATTCCAGGCGGCAGAACAACGTGCCCTCCAACTACAAATGTTGACCAGGGTCTCCACAACGATTACTTCCAACTTGCAGGAGGATACAATCATTGCATCACTCCTGGAGCAATTAAAAACCGTCATCCCATTCGAAACTGGCACGCTGTGGCTCCGGCAAGGAAATTATTTAACCGTTCGAGCCGCTCAAGGTTTTGAAGACAACGAAGAGCGATATGGCTTGCGAGTGGCCCTGGAAGATAGTCGCTTATTGAATGAAATGATCATATCAGGCCAGGCCATTCATGTGCCCAACGTCAACGATGACGACCGTTTCCCGGCCTGGATAGAATACACTTTGCTTTCATGGTTTGGCATCCCTTTGTTGGCGAAAGGCGAAGTGGTTGGCGTTATTGCACTTGAAAAACAGGAAACCAATTTCTACACATCTGAACATGTTCAAGCCGCCACGACCTTTGCCGGACAGGCTGCTGTAGCTCTGGAAAACGCCCGGTTATTTGAAGAAAGCCAACAACGCACCGAGGCTTTGAATCAGCGTTCAGAACGCCTGGACATGTTAAATCGCCTTTCTACACGGTTTAGCGCATCCCTCGATCCAGAAAATATTCTCCAATTTACAACAGAGCAGATTGACCATGCCATCCAGTGTTCTGTAGTCACAGCCATCACACTGGATAATAAAGGACGCGCTTATCTCGTCAGCGAATCACCTGCGTTTGAAAAGAAGTTCCCGACCGCTTTTGACGGACACACTTTAATTGCCCACCTGCGCGAGTCTGAGGGAGCTTTTATTGCCAATGATGTTTCAAATGAACCGCTCCTCAGGCCCCTCAAAAATTTCTTTAAAGCCCGTAAAACGCGTGCTGTCGTAGCCCTCCCTCTCATATCCGGCAAAGAAGTTCATGGCTTGATATTGATTCACAACGATCAAGAAGGTTTTCAATCTGGTGAATTAGAACTCGCCACTACGATCACCAATCAGGCCGCCGTAGCCTTAGGAAATGCCCGCCTGTTTGAAAAAACCCAAACAGCTCTTCAAAACCTGGAAGTTCGCGAACGTTACCAAAAGAATGTAGCCTTGTCTATTGTTTTCTTGAACGAGCGCGGCTCAAAAGCCTTACACGATGCCTTTCAACTTATGGGCGAGGTTTCCCAAGCCAGTCGAATTTATTACTTTGAAGCGATGGAGGACGCAGAGGGGATATTTTGGGAACAAACTGCTGATTGGCGCAATCCAAAAGTGAAAACCAAAATCGATGATAAATCTTTGCAGCAATTCCCAGCCAGTCTTTCTTCCTTCCTTTCAGGTGGCATAGAGGAATCGGGTATCTTTGCCGGTCCCGTAAAAGAACTGCCAGAAACCCCGCGCACAATCCTGGAAAAACAGGGGATTCGTTCAGCACTAATTCTTGCTGTTCCAGGAGAGCTAAGTTTTCCTGGTTATCTTGCTTTCGTAGAAACGACTTACGACCGAACCTGGCGTGCTGACGAAATTGCGGCATTACAAACCGTTGCAGCCGGTCTATCCACCACACTGGCCCAGGAAAAACTGTTGCAACAGGTACAGGCTGCCCTCGCAGAAACAGAAGAACAAACCCGCCGGTTGACATTACTTAATGAAATGAGCGCTCAACTCAGTCGGGTAGCAGATTCCACATCTATTTTTGAAATCGCCATAAAAATAACACGTCAAATTCTCAATTCAGACCGGGCTAGTATCGCCATTGCGTCATCTGATGGTGCATCCATCATGGTGTTTGCTCACTCAGATGCTAAGGAACCTTTTACCGCAGAATCCGTTTCTATCGAAAAATCACCTCCTATTCAGAAAGCTCTCATAACCAGACAACCCGTTTTAGCCCACGAAAGCAAAACTATCCAAATAGAGGATATAAAATCCTTTATTGTTGTGCCGCTCCTGACTCGTGAAGAATCAGTAGGCACAATAAACGTTGGCAGCAAAAAAAGATACGCCTTCACCCAAAGCGATCAAAACATTCTCGTCCAAATCGCTTCCCTGGTTTCTGCAACCCTTGAAAACAAGAATCTTCTTGAAGAAACTCGGCGACTGACTGAGGAACTGGAAGAACGCGTGCATGAAAGAACCAAAGAACTGGAGATCGAACACAATCGTACGCAGATACTTTTCCGGATTATTACAGAATTATCTTCCAGTCTGGATATGGATATTGTCCTTACCCGAACCCTGGAACAGATTAACAAAATTGTTGATGCTGAACAAAGCACAATTATGCTTTCCCGTGCAACAGATATGTTCCTCCTCCGCCGGGCTTCTTATGGGTATACCACACCGACACCGGTCGGAGGGGAAGTTTCACAATTCTCCGTCAATGATGGATTAGCAGGCTGGGTGATCGCTAATCGAGAATCCGCCCTTATCCCAGACATTTCAGAAGACGATCGTTGGATAAAACCATCCTACGGCATAGAAACGACCGAAACACAGGAAGGTATAGCGCCGCAACATCGCAGTGCAATCGCCGTACCATTGTTAATGGGCGAGGAAACGCTCGGTGCCTTGCTGCTCTTCCACCGTCAGTTCGACCGGTTTTCCCAAGACGACCTCGACCTGGTGCAGGCCACCGCCAAACAGATCGCCGTAGCAATTAACAATGCACAACTTTATGGTCTCATCCGCGACCAGGCCGAACGTTTAGGAAGTATGCTGCGTAACCAACAAATTGAAGCCAGCCGCCTGCGTGCAATTCTTGAAGCGGTGGTGGATGGCGTTTTGGTTACTGACTATAACGGCACAATTTCCATTTTCAACGCATCCGCCGGACAAATCCTCGACCTGAGCGATTTGCAATTGGTCGGCAAAACGTTAGAAAACTTCATCGGTTTATTCGGCAAAGCCGGCAAACTCTGGACAGATACCATTCAAGCCTGGTCAGAAGACCCTGCCTCTGCGGAGACTGCTGACATCTTCTCCGAACAAATCACATTAGATAATGGCCGGGTGGTAGCTGTGAGCCTCTCCCCAGTATCTACGCGTTCTGAATTCTTGGGTACCGTTTCGATCTTTCGCGACATTACCCATCAGGTAGAAGTGGATCGTCTCAAGTCCGAATTCGTCGCCACGGTCAGCCATGAGTTACGCACCCCAATGACTTCTATCCGTGGTTACACAGACATTTTATTGATGGGCGCGGCAGGGGAACTCAACGAACAACAGGTTACTTTCCTCACTGTTGTAAAAAGCAACACCGAACGCCTAAATATCCTGGTCAATGACTTGCTTGACATTTCCCGCATTGAAGCTGGCAGAGTATCTTTGAATCTCCAGTCTATCGAACTGCTGGAAACTGTAGAAGATGTAGTTCAGGAATTCATTCTCCGCTCCCAGGATGAAAGCAAACCGATGACCTTTGAAATTATTCAGCCCACTGTCCCGCCTCGGGTTTATGGTGATTCGGAGCGCGTTCGGCAAATTCTGGAAAACTTAATCGAAAATGCATACTACTATACTCCGGCAGAAGGCCACGTAACCATCCGTTTCAGTCAGAATGAACATTTCGTGCAAACTGACATCGTTGACAATGGTATTGGCATCGCTCCTGAAGATCAAGAGAAAATTTTTGAACGTTTCTATCGAGGAGAGGATCCTCTTGTTCTGGAAACTGCTGGGACCGGATTGGGATTGCCGATTGTCCGGTACTTGGTGGAGCGGCATGGCGGCAAGCTCAAGATGGAAAGCCAGGGTATTACTGGAATGGGCAGTACTTTTTCCTTTACGCTGCCCCTATACAATTCTGAGGAATAAATTAACGACTCATTCGAGAGCATTAGAAATAAACGAGGCAAGCATGGCAAAAATATTGATAGCTGAAGACGAGCGTGACATTCGTGACTTAATCACCTTTACCCTGCGCTTTGCGGGTCACGATGTTACCGCCGCGTCCAATGGAGCCGAAGCGGTTGAACAAGTTGAAAAAGTCATGCCGGATCTCATCATGCTGGATGTCCGCATGCCCAAAATGTCCGGATACGAAGCCTGCGAACAGATCAAATCGCAAGAAGCTACCAAACACATCCCTGTTGTCTTTTTATCTGCAAAAGGCCAGGATGCTGAAGTCCGCGCGGGCATGGAAGTTGGCGCAACAGATTACATTCTAAAACCCTTCGCACCCGACAAACTCACCGAGCGGGTGTCTGAAATTTTGAAGAAATACAACAAATCCTAAAAGAGTATTTTAGTAAAGTTTAGTCGTTTTTTTACCTTAACCACAATGAGCGCCCTCATCATTGATGACGAGATTGTCCATTACGAAGTCCTGGGACGGGGGCGGCCCCTCATCTTCGTACATGGCTGGGTCGGCTCCTGGAGATATTGGATCCCCACCATGCAAGCCGCCTCCATCTCGTTCCGCGCATATGCCCTTGATCTATGGGGGTTTGGTGAAACCTCAAAAGCTAAATCTCGTTACTCCCTTAACGACTACGTTACCTTGCTCGACCACTTCCTCGAGGAGATGGGAATTGCCAAAATCGCCCTCGTCGGACATGGGCTGGGTGCTGTCGTCGCGTTAATGTACGCAAGCAAATTCCCGCGCTTTGTGGACCGCCTGATGATTGTTGGCTTCCCGATGAATAAATCTCAGTTGAGCGCCCGACTCCAGAGCGATCCTCCAACTGAACTGGAAAAATGGCTGCTCACTGGCGCAACGATTCCCGAAATTGCCCGTCTCGAAACCGCCAAAACAGACAACCAGGCCATCATCAACACCATCAACAACCTCGATACAGTTGACCTTCACTCCCTGGCTGCCGAACTTCAGCACCCCTGTCTGCTGGTTCACGGTCAAAATGACCAGGCGATCTTTATGCCCAATGGGGAACTCATGGAAAACTTACCTGATCTCAGTCATATGATTGTTTTTGAGGAATCGGGCCATTATCCCATGCTCACCGAAACCAACAAATTTAATCGGTTGTTGAGCGACTTCCTCGCGCTCGAATCTGGCAAAAGCCCCAGCGAACTACAACTCAAAGAAGAATGGAAACGGCGTGTGCGCTGAGTCACACCACGCGAATCTGGATAAGTACCCTGCATCTGGCCTTCGGCGCGCTGACTGCCTGTTCCCCCTTGGGGAGCGCCCCACCACCCATGCCGGGGAACACACCGTTGCCCGAGGAAACCGCGACCGCGCGCGGGGTTGATTGGCTCCCCACTGTGTCCTCGACTGCAGCCGAGGCTCTGACCGGGACGGCCGCCACATCTGCAACCGCTGCTCTGACCGCCAACTTAACTCCGATATTAAATCCCACGCCGGCCCCATTGCTTTGCCTGACACAGGGCGGGAAAATCACCCAACACACCCTCAGCACCCCTCTCTCCCCCCAGCCCTGGGAATTCCGCGTCTATACCCCCCCTTGCTACGAACAACAAACTGACCAGCGTTATCCCTTGCTCATTCTTATCCATGGCACCGCCTTTACCGATGACCAATGGGATCGCCTGGGTGCAGATGAAACCGCCGATGCTTTGATTGGGGCTGGTGAAATCCCCCCATTTTTGATCCTCATGCCGCGCGACTGGTATTGGACATACGAACCCTTCTACGACCCGTTTGGCGAGGCCCTGGTGGAGTATTTGCTTCCCTGGATGGATGAAAATTACCGCACGCTGCCAGGGCGCGAGCACCGGGCGATTGGCGGCCTTTCGCGCGGGGCGTCGTGGGCCGTCCACCTGGGTATCCTGCATTGGGAATTGTTCAGCGCCGTTGGTGGTCACAGTTTGCCCGTTTTTCCGAGCGATCCTACCTGGATGCAACAATGGATTGATGAAATTCCTCGTGAATCCGTGCCGCGCTTCTTTTTGGACATTGGTGAAAATGACAATCTCTTGGAAAAAGCGTTGTGGTTCGAGAACTTACTCAACGAAAATAATATTTCTCACGAATGGTATCTCAACCTCGGGAACCATGACGAAGCCTACTGGAAGACCCATTTGGAACAATACCTGCGTTGGTATGCGGAACAGTGGTCACACCTGCATTAGGGTGGTAAAATCAAGCATCGCCATCTGAACCATGATGCCCTTTCGAAAGCCTTTTATACCTGCCATATTGGGAATAGTGATCTTGGTTGCATGGATCCTTGGGGGGTGTCTCAACAGTACCAGTCAAACCACGCCAGTAGATAAAAACCTCCCCTTTACCGCTGCTGCCCAAACGCAAACATCGGTTGCCCAAACTATTGAGGCCCAACTCACACAAATCGCGGCCAATCCTCAAAGTACACCTACTCCATTAGCCCCTGTCTCCACAGAATTTGCCACGTCCCCGCCCCAGCCGACCGAGGCCTCTGGCACAACTGCCCTCCCACCCATTGAAAACTGCGACCGCGCTGCTTTTATCGAAGATGTTACCGTCCCTGATAGCACCATGTTTGAACCCGGCGAAACATTCGTCAAAACATGGCGGCTTCGCAATTCCGGCGAATGTACCTGGAACGCCGGGTATGCGGTTATTTTTGATCAGGGGGATGCCATGGGCAGTCCAGCCAGCTTCCCACTTACGGGGGGCGATGTTCAACCAGGCGAGGATGTCGAAATTTCGGTCAACTTGCGTGCTCCTGACGAACCTGGAGAATATCGTGGGGATTGGAAATTGCGAAACGCCTCAGGCCTGCTATTCGGCGTGGGAAATAGCGGCGATTCTTCTTTTTGGGTGCTCATTAATGTCAGTGCGTCCCCCAAGTTTTCTGTATTTTTTGACAATGTCCACGCTTGTGAGGGCGTCAATTACGCCATCTTCAGCTTATTCAACAACGGAGACAGTGTTTTCCAATCCGCTGAAATTACCCTGAGTGATACCAATGGAACAATCCTCTTTGGGCCTTTGGCCCAGGATGGCCCCTTTCTAGGAGGGGCCTCTGAATGTCCACAAGGCGGTGATGTCGTAAATCCAGGCAAAAAAGCATTCTTGGGGGCCAGTCTGGCAAACGCAACCAGTGGACAAAACCTGCGTGCTGCGTTTAAAATCTGCACACAAGACGGTTTGGGCGGATCTTGCACCACCGAAACGCTCGACTTTACGATGCCCTGATCCCCCAATCTGTAAACGTGCTGTTGCGAAAGATAGATCGCGCATCACGGATTAAGGAGTCTGAAATGAAATGCATGATTACCCGGATGTCCGTCATCCTCCTGACGCTCTCTATGCTGCTGGCCGCTTGCTCGCCCGATGAACCGCAAACAACCCCAACCGCTACCCTGCCTGCTTCGGATGAGGGAGAGCCGACAACAGATCCCAACGCCGTTTCCACCTCGGTTGCACAAACCGTTGAGGCTGAACTGACTCAGGTGGCTGCCTCCAATCC
>DATDOR010000417.1:0-3256 GCA_035293165.1 Anaerolineales bacterium
GCCCGGTGGGGCGCCGGTGGCGAAGGACATACCTGTATTGTATCAGGAAGAAAACGGGTGAGATCGTTTTTTTGTTTTTTTCCGATCCTTGTGTGGGAGGGGTATGGAACATGGATGGAACTTACCAGTGGGGGCCTGCACCGCGCAACCTTGATTGGTATCCGGTTGAAATTAGAAACGGCGAATTGTGGATTGATTTGATGAAGCCTCAAGAAGGCGCGGGTTCAATCCGCTAGAAGTCGTGACTTCGTGTTCCTTGAGCGTTAAATTGCGGTTAGCTCCTGAAAGAGTTGGTCAGGCTCGATTTCCAATATCTTTATCCCCCGGTTTCCTTCCAACGACCTCCGCTCGGCATCCGACAGCCCCGTCCACACGGCAAACGACGGCACTTGAAATTTCCCCCCTGCGACCTCATCAAACAACGCCAATACCACTGGATCATTGGGATCAACCCCGATGAACAGGATACTGTACCGCTTGAACAGGCGCGTGACCTCGTCCAGCATTATCTGGCGTTCCTGGTTCCGGCCCCGGATCAATGCGGTTTGATCTTGTTCAGTGACGATCAAGTCTGCCTGCTGGATGTCGCCGTACAATTTAATTAGAACAGGCGCGTTTTCTTCGATGAAGGGGAACATACTATCTTGGGCGAAGATTTGCAAACCGTATTCGCCTGCTGCTTCGAGTGACGATTCCAATAGCCGGTGATAAGCGGTGGTGATGATTGTTCCGGGTTGAGGAAAGGTAGATTTTATAAATCCGGCCAGTGTCTGGTAAAACGGCCCAGGTTGGAGGGCGGTGAGCTGCCGTTTGAGAAATTGGGTGAACTCGTACCGGTTGCCGTGCGCCATCACCTGTTGGGCAATGGCAGACAAACTCCAGCCTCCCGTCCCCTGCCCGCGTGCGAGGTGGAGAGGCAACCCTTTTTCTTCAGCCAGGCGATTTGCCAGGGTTTGGCGGTCAGGCGCTCCGGTTAGTTCCTCGGGGAGATCAGAGCCAACGAACAGGACGAGACGACCCTTTGTGAGATAGTTGCGAAGGTCGTTGAGTTCAGAGGCATATTGGGCCAAGTCTCCATTCCTGACCTTTGAAGAAGTTGGGTAGACAGACTGCTGGCTTCCCAAGTGTTCGCGCCTTTTCTCCTGCTCCCCTTTTCCTTTCTTCTCATCTTCTTCTCCACCTTTCACCGCAAATAGCTTCCCACTTTCCGAACGCATGTAAATCACCGGCACAGCCCATTCCACTTCACTTTCTGCAAAGACAGCTTTACGGGCCTCACTCAATGCGGCATCCACCGGATAAACATCGGCCAGCGCGCTGTAAAATTCGTGTTCAAAGGCGATTGCAGCGCGGTCGCTGATCCGGGTTTGCATCGCAATGACAGCAGGCACCCCTTGTTGGACAAGTTTCAGGGCGACGCTGGCGAAGGGATTGCCTTCGGCCTTGGCCCCTTCGCACGCGTTAAGCACGGCCAGACGCAGGGAGCGTTCATCCCGCAGAAAGGTGCCCAGGCGCGTGCCGGAAACGGGATGGCTCTCGCCATTATCCTGTTCGAGAATCAGTTCACCCAACCCCGTCTGGGGGTTAAAGCCTCCGTGTCCGATGAAATGGAAAATATGATAGTTGCCGCGTCTGAGTTGTTTGAGCAATCCATTCAGGGTTGGAGTTTCCAACCGTTCCAGCGTGACCAGGCCGCGTTGTTGGAGGTCGGCCAGCGTGTTGTTCAGGTTGTTCCACTCTTTTTCCACTTCGAGCGGGGGATGGTCGTTGGGGTTGGCGATCAAGACCAGGATGTTGAGCGGCAATTGGATTTCCAGAGGGGGCGCACCTTCGGGAAGTTCGGGGTAGCGCACGAGTGGGGTTTCGGAAGAAAGTGCATAGGTTCGTTCCGTGTTGGGGTTGTGAAGGAGTTCCCAGGGCTGAGTCGTGAGCATGGGGGCATCCTCCAGGCGCAGACGGAGGCGCAGCCCCTTCCCCTGGCGACGGGCTTCATCCAGGCTGCGTTGGAGCAGACCGGAGATTTGTTCTCCCAGCGCGGTTCTATGGAGCGTGCGTCCCAATTCCTGGGCTTCGCTCAAAGTCAAGAGTTGGCGAAGCGGGTCATTTGCAGGCTGGAACTGAAAAGTGTGCCGCGCTTGCCCGGCAGGAGATTGAAGCAGACGGGTAGAATATTGTAGAACGCTTCCCTCGACGGGCTGGTCCGCTTCGATGAGCAAATCAAAATTCAAAAATTCCAGGGGCATGGGACTATTCTAATCGAGAAAATCGAAGATCATTTCGGCAACCACGTCCGGTTTTTCCAACGGGGCGAGGTGCGTCGTGTCGGGGATGGTTCGGGCGATAGTTTGTGGCGCAATCTGTTGCAGGAGTTTCTTCGTGTGGTTTGGGGTTGTTGGCATGTGTTCCGGACGCAAGAGCAGGATCGGTAATGAGAATCCCCGCAGGTCTCGCCAGGTTTTCCAATCGCGTAAAATTCCAGTTGCATATACCCGCGCTTCCCATGCTGGGGAATAACGCAATTCGACTCCACCGTTTGCAACTGGCTTTGCCATCGCATTTACATATGTCCATAGTCCCTCGTTGCCAATCTTTTGAAATACGTTTATGCGCCGGTAGTGACTGTACATCGTTTCCCGATGTTCAAAAAAGTTACGCCGTTTCACCGTCCCTTTGATGAGTGGATGCAGCCAGTATACCAAACCCAACCGAAAAGCCACATTCCAAATGAAACTGACCCACGGTGGAAAAAAAGGTGGATCCAGAAGAATGATGGCGCGAAACAAATCCGGACGCTGGATAGCGGCCATAAGAGAAACGGTCGCTCCGAGTGAATGCCCTACTCCAATCACGGGTTCTTTCCCCACTCCGCCAGGGGACGTGTGCTGCTCGATAAACGTGATCATATCCCCGACAAAATCGCCCCAATCCTGCACTTCGCGTGGGTTGCTGCCCTCCCACAATGGCTTCATGACCATGGCGGTTACATGAAAACGCGCGGCCAATCGTCTAAGGAGTGGTTCATAAGTCTCCGGTGGGTAGCCATTCGCGTGGGCGAAGTGAAGCAGAGGAGCTTGTGGGTTTGAATTTAATTCAATATAAGGGATAGTGGGCACAACCACCCATTATAAAAGACTCTTTGGGTTTTCAAAACCCCAGGGGTCCTTTTATGATATTACATATTTTGGTACAACTTACCCCAGAGTGAAAATAAACCGAAAAAAAGGTGTGCGTGGGGGTGTACACCCCCACGCACACC
>DATDOR010000418.1:0-2595 GCA_035293165.1 Anaerolineales bacterium
CAGTGAGGGTGGCGGAGGAAGTGTATGGTGGTGACCGGTTTTCTCGTTGGTGAATTATTTCTCGTCAATGCTCCCTTTCTTTTTCAACGAAGACGATATAGTTTAATGGTGCTTTTTTGTCTGGCGCTCTTTGATTTTGCAGGTGAATTTATTGCACAAGGAACGCTGGTGATTGACATTACGTTGTCTTTCGTCGTGGCTACGATTATCCTGGTCATTCTCGTATTTTATGGTCGCCGCTTGTAGGCGTGGGATTTGAGGATCAGCAGCTTGCCATTCTTGCTAAAATCGAATAAAGTTAACCCGCCATGTTCCTCTTACAACCCTCTCCCCCTACTCGTTACGACTGGAACTTCTCAATTGCCGATTTTCCGGTGCGGGTTCACCCGTCCTTCTGGCTGGTTGCCATCCTGTTTGCCGCCTCCTCCCGCAATTTGCTCTACATTCTGATTTGGGTAGCGGCGATCTTTGTCTCCATCCTGGTGCACGAACTGGGTCATGCGATTGCCTTCCGCCGGTATGGGCAGCCTTCGTACATCCTCCTGCACTATGCAGGTGGGTTGGCCATCCCCGAATCCCTCCGGTGGGGTGGGAGCTATGCGAGCGTTTCCCTCACCCCCAACCAGCAAATCCTGATCTCCCTCGCCGGACCGGGCGCGGGGTTCCTGCTGGCGGGGTTGGTCATCGCGATTGTACTGGGATTGGGTGGGTCTGTTCATACAACCCCTTTGCTTGGTTTCATCCCCATCCCGGCAGCCACGCTGCCCATCGGTGGGATTGCCAATACGATTGTGAACACCCTGCTCTGGGTGAATGTCTTTTGGGGGCTGGTCAATCTCGTGCCGGTTTACCCGCTCGATGGGGGGAATGTATCACGCAACCTGCTGCTCCAGGCCGATCCGTGGGATGGCGTCCGCAAATCGCTCTGGGTCTCCACGATCTCCGGGGCGATCATGGCGCTGGTGGGGTTGTTATTCTTCGGCAGCCTTTATATGGCGCTGCTGTTTGGGTTGCTGGCATTTCAGAGTTACCAATCGTTACAGGGGAGGTTTGGGGGATTTTGAGTTTCAAACCGTCTCCAACCCCGCCTCCCGCCACACATCCATCCCTCCGTCTAGATTCATCACCTCCAACCCCTTCGCCTGCAAAATACTCGCCGCAATCGCCGAGCGGCTCCCGGAGCCGCACTGGAACGCAATGGGCTTGCCGTTCGGAATCTCTTCCCAGCGGTCGGGCAGATAGCCGAGCATGAGGTGCTGCGCGCCGGGGATGTGGCCCTCGTCCCACTCCGTCTTCGCACGCACGTCCACCAGCGTGACATTGCCGTTGCGGATTGCATCGGCCATGTCCATGATGTGGGGGGCGGGATAGCTTTGGGTCGCGTACTCCGTTAATTCAGCAACATCAAACCACCCTCCCATGTTATCCAGTGCAATATAAATCAGGTCACACACAGCTTCTTCGATTTGGTCGGACGCGGCGATCAGGTAGAAGGGTTGGTCGTAGGGGATCAGCCAGCCAGCCCAGTTGGGAAAGGAATTTTCGAGAGGAATATTGATTGTACCTGGAACGTGCGCGGCAGTGAATTCCTCGCGCGGACGCACGTCCACGATTATCGCCCCCATTTTGAGCAGGGAGGCGATCTTGTCCCCGGATAGTTGAACTGGCTCCGGCATCCCCCCCAGGATGGGCAGCCCTTCCTTGTTTACTCGTTTCATCACGGCGAAGTATTTCGGCGGTTCGGGCTGGTCGGAAAGCAATTCGGTGACGAACGCGTTTTCTTCCCCCTGACGAAAAGCCCAGTTGAAGCGCTTTTCATACCCGAGCGTGGAGGATGGCACCGCCCCCAATGCCTTTCCACATGCACTCCCGGCCCCGTGTCCCGGCCAGATTTGCAAGTAATCGGGCAGGGCGCGGAACCCAGACAGG
The DNA here is from genome assembly GCA_035293165.1 of Anaerolineales bacterium. GTDB lineage: Bacteria > Chloroflexota > Anaerolineae > Anaerolineales > JABWBV01 > JABWBV01. The sequence goes on from DATDOR010000418.1 coordinate 1,930, forward strand.
GATTGGAACATTTGCCGCGCACCCGCTTCCATCGTCCCGGCTAGCCCCGCCGCTTTTTCCAGCAAGTCCGGGCGGCCAACATCTCCGACAAAAACGAAATCCCCGGTAAAGACGCCCATCGGCTCGTCCGCCGCTTTCCCGTCGGTGAGTTGAAAGGCGATATGTTCGGGGGTATGCCCGGGGACCGCAAGGACTTTGAACAAGATATTCCCAATCTTGAACGTGTCACCGTCGTAAACCAATTGGTGCGGGTGTTCGCGCGCGAAGGTGTACTGCCAGTCCGCGCCGCCCGTCCCGGACAGGTATTGCTTTGCCCCCGTCCGGGCAGAGAGTTCCCGTATCCCGGAGGCGTAATCCGCGTGGATGTGTGTTTCCGCCCCGGCGATGATCGTCATCCCTTCTTCCTCAGCCGTTTCCAGATAGGGAGTCACATCTCGCGCCGGGTCAATGACGATGGCTTCTTTCGTTTCCTGGCAGCCAATCAAGTAAGATGCGTGGGCGAGTTTGGGGTAGAAGTAATATTTCAGCAGCATCGCTCTCTCCTGAGTTGAAAACCCACCGATTTTCGGATGACACGGATTTTATCTTTTGCTGTAACTGCTCAGGCCAAGGCAGATGAATCACCGAAAAAAGGTGTGCGTGGGGGTGTACACCCCCACGCACACC
>DATDOR010000419.1:0-3482 GCA_035293165.1 Anaerolineales bacterium
TTGACCATGAGCTGGTCGCGGCGGATGCTCGTCGGCCAGTGAATGCGCTTCATCGCGTCACCGGTGACATATTCGCGCACCCCGGCGGCGTGAGGGGTGATATCAATTGATTTCCGCCGGATCGCTCTCCCCCCCGGTAGCAGACCGGGAGGGGAAAGGAATTGGTTCACGTGGAAAATCATTGGCAGAACCATCAACGTGGATGAGGCAGGGAATACCTTCGAAACCCGAAATATGCCGAAAGGATCGCCGGAAGTAATCTTGGTCGGCCCGAGCTGGAAACCACCACGCTTGGTGATCCAGGTGCGGGCAGTGTATGAACGCTTCTGCCCCGCACGCAGGAGGGTGACCAGGCGCGATCCGGTTGCATTGGGAATCGACGACTCGTTCGAGACCTCCAGCCACAGTTTTGGCAGTTTGCTCGCGTTCCATACTTCAAAGTGCTCTTCAAAGATATCGCCCACACTGGCCCGCAACGAACGCCCCTGGCGTTGCACTTTTATGCCATTCAATGAAATCATTCTCAGCACCCCCGCCACGATGATCAGCAGGGAACCAAGATAAAGCAGGCGGATATAAAACACCGCGCCGTTCACCATGGTTCCGATCGCCCCCACGGCCAGGATCAATAAGACAAAAATACGTCCAGGGGTCACTTTTCCTTGACCTTTGCATTTGCAAAATCAACCCGGTAATCACCACCGGGCACGGGCGCACTGTAAAGGATCTCCTGCACAATGCGGTCCGCGCTCAACTCGCGCAAACGGGCGGCAGGCGAAACAATGATGCGATGACCGAGCACAGGGATGGCCAGCGCTTTGATATCATCGGGCAGCACATGATCGCGCTCCTGGAGTGCGGCGCGGGCCTGGCCGGCACGGAACAGCGCCAAACTTCCGCGCGGGCTTGCGCCCAGATACACATCTCCACTATGGCGCGTGCGCCCGACGAGGTCAATGATATATTTCTGGATGGCGGGGGAAACGTAAATCTTGCGGATTTCTTCGATAGCCTTCAATAGATCCTTGATCTTAACCACCGGTTCCAGCGTCTCAATCGGATGCCGAAGTTGCTGCTCGTTAAGGATCCTCATCTCCTCTGAGGCGCTTGGATAACCCATGCGCACGCGCAGAAGAAAACGGTCGAGCTGCGCTTCGGGAAGGGGGAATGTTCCCTCATATTCGATGGGGTTGTGGGTGGCGAGGACCATGAAAGGCTTTGGAAGTGGATGCGTAACCCCATCGACCGTCACCTGACGTTCCTCCATGGCCTCCAGCAACGAGGCCTGCGTCTTTGGCGTAGCGCGGTTGACTTCATCGGCGAGGACAATCTGCCCCATGATCGGCCCCGACCGGAACTCGAACTCGCGCTTCTGTTGGTTGAAAATGGAAACGCCCGTGACGTCACTGGGGAGCATATCAGGCGTGAACTGAATGCGGTTGAACGTGCAGTTCAGTGATTTGGCAAGGCTGCGGGCAAGCATCGTCTTGCCCACACCGGGCACATCCTCGATCAAGACGTGTCCCTGACATAATAAACCAATGACAACCAGCTCGACGGACTGGTTTTTCCCCACGATCACCTGTTCCAAATTATGTATTATGCTATCACCAAATCGCTTGAGGTCAGTCATGAAAATTCCTTTCCTGCCTTTCTCTCTCAGTAGTTCTATTTTACCGCTCTGATTGTACGAGCAATCACAGCTATGGGCAAGTGCGCCATCCCCCTCCCCGGAGGGGTATCAACGTTAAGGCGAGCCTTCGGCAAACAAGTGACTTCACTCTACGGAAAAAGGTCTGCTCCAGTTGGGTTGGGGAGTGCTCCCTCTTCATGTGGTTTGGTGGACGTTTCATCACCTGACCCGCCGCGCCTCAATTTGCAGCGCGCTATCCCAATGAAATTACTCGTCAAACTCGGGGTGTTCGCGCTTAATCTACGCTCTTAGCATCCATACGTACAAATTTTTAGGACCGTGCACACCGAGTGTGACTGTCAACTCTATGTCCGCGGTGCGGCTGGGGCCGGTGATAAAGACAAGGTAATGACTATCCTTGGCTTCAGCAAAGACTTGATGCATATCTGCACGCAGCAATTCGGGGCGTATAACTGCCAGATGGATGCGCGGCACGAGTGAGACTGCCCGCGGTTTTTCTGCAGAGGAATGCAGGACGAGAGTCCCAGTTTCGGGGAGAACATAATCGGCCTCAGTGATCCCAAGATCGCAGAGAGCCATTTCGTGTTTACTCGCATTGGGTGGGATAAGGTCCACACCGAGAGGACGAAGTTTTTCGGTAATGCCCAATTGGCTGAGGTTTGGTGTATCCCAAACTGTGGCTTTGCGAATATTTTGTTCCACGACAAGGGTCTTTAGTGCGAAATCAATCTCTCCGGGAGAAAGTTTTTGTCCAACGCCAGAGAGTTTTTTGACTTCGCTCAGGAATCGCTCGATTTCAGAGTCCACTGATTCGGGTTGGCGCGCCTTATAGATAGCGGGAGGCGGGCCCAGGGGAGTCTGAGCGGTGCGCCCCAACGAACGGCGGACGTTTTCGATAATGGGATGGCTCATTTTGAATCTCCCCTTCTTTTAGCAGAGCGCACGTTCCACCATCTTCTGAATTGGGCATTGAACGGAGGCAATGGCCGTGCCTTTGTCCAGCGATTGAGAGGATAGGGCGCATTGGGAATCCAATCCCCGCGCTTGAAGATGGACATAAGAGCTGGCAGGAGCCGCGTACCAAAACGATAGAGCCAGTTTTGTGCGAGGGCAAACGAGATGATGCTGGCGGAGACACGGACCGGAGCAGGAATACTCGGTTGCGCAAATTCGTCGCCCTGTGCCACACGACGACGGAGATGACGCAAAATGGCCGGGATGGGAATTTTGACGGGACAGACATCCGCGCACGCGCCACAGAGGGTGGACGCATAGGGAAGCTCGCGCGCAGTTTGAGTGCCAAGCATTTGCGGCGAAAGGATTGCACCGATGGGACCAGAGATAAACCAGCCGTACGCGAAGCCGCCCACATTCTTATATACCGGACAAACATTTGCACACGCACCACAACGGATGCATTTGAAAACTTCGCGCCCGACAGGATCCTTGAGAACTTTGGAGCGACCATTATCGAGAAGTACGAGATGGAATTCTTGGGGGCCAAACTCGCCTTCGGCGCGGCGCGGGCCTGTGATGAATTGTGTATAGGTGGAAAGTTTTTGACCTGTAGCAGAACGGGCCAGCAGCTTGAGAAAAACGGTCAGGGACTCCCAATCAGGAATCACTTTGTCAATGCCAACAACGGCAACATGCAGGTCGGGCAATGTGGTGCACATGCGCCCATTCCCTTCGTTGGTGACCATGACCAGCGTGCCCGTTTCAGCAACGAGAAAGTTGCCACCGGAGATACCCATGTCCGCATTCAGAAATTTGCCGCGCAAGATTTCCCGGGCAATCCGCGCCAGTTCGATGGGATCGGTTGGGGCGT
>DATDOR010000420.1:0-4023 GCA_035293165.1 Anaerolineales bacterium
GGGCTGTCGGGGAGGGAGTAAAGGTTGGGGTTGGTCTGGGCGTGCGCGAGGGGGCGGGCGTGGTTTCCGGGGTGGGGGAAGGGGTTGGCGCTCGGCAGGCGGAGAGGAGGAAGAGGAGAATAAGAAAGATAATAAGGCGGGATTGGGTCACAGAGTGGCTCCGATTTTGGAATGGGACGCGGACGAACACGGATGAACGCGGATGTTGGTTAAGGAAAATTTGCGTACAAAATGTGAGCTCCAATGATTTGTGCAATTGCGGTAGTATACCCTTTTGAGAGGGCTATGTCTGCAAAGCGGCTGGGTAGACTGATATAATCTACCCAAACTTTCTAAAGGGAAAATGAAAATAACCATATCATTCAGCCAATTATATAGGCCCTCCTTGCGATTTAATCCCTGGTTCCCACTGGCTTGCATTGTTCTTACGGCGTCCTTGGGTTCTATTTGGTTTCTTTTGCCCTTTACAGAAGAGATTCCGTTAGATGATGGATACATCCACTTCGTATATGGGACTCATCTTGCCGATACTGGGCGGCTGTTCTTCAATACCCCGGATGAGCGAGGAGTAGGCGCGACCAGTTTGCTTTGGGTCTGGCTGCTGGCAGGTGGGCGGTTGCTTGGACTACCCATCCCCATTGCTGCAAAAATCTATGGGATAGTCTCTCTCATTGCAGTTGGATACGGGGTATTTTTATTATTTTGCGACGCTATAGGCCATGCCCTGGCCTTACTGGCAGCCTGGTTGGTTGTTTTTTCTGGGAATATGCTATGGTTCAGTCTAAGCGGGATGGAGACATCCTTGTTTTTGGCGTTGGGCATTTGGAGCCTGCTTGCATATCGCAAGGGAAGATTTTTTACATTAGGGATTGGCTTGGGGTTTTTGGCGCTCACTCGCCCTGAAGGGTTGCTACTCGCTCCTAGCCTTTTTTGGGCCGATTATTGGGTGAAAAGGAGATTTCTCCGTGGACTACTCCTATCTGGCCTGCTCGCCTTACTGGTCTGCGCACCCTGGTTCATCTATCTGTATTGGCGTACCGGGCATTTCATACCGACCAGCGGGTTGGGTAAGCAAATGAGCATGGATGTTGGCTTGCATGCAATTTTGGAACGCAATGATTCGCTTAAAATCCTGGGTTTATTTCCAGGGTTGCTTTACCCGGTCGTATGGCTGTTCTACCTGGCCGAGTTCGCACTGGGTGGTGTAGCGTTGCCTGCTCCGCACTTGCCGATCGGGTTGATTGTAGATAATCGCAGTTACTCATTTTCCGTTTGGGCGGTTATCGGTCTGGCACTGGTTGTCTTTCCATTGTTGAGGAGTTTCTCTCGATATTCGCAACATTCCATTCCCGGTCTGTCACCAAATTTCAACCGCGCCCCAAAACTAGCGTTCTGGTTGTGGGTTATCCTGCACAACCTTAGCTATATGGTTTTCCTGCCCTTTCCAGGAACCTCAAGCCGGTATGGAGCGATCAATCATGTCGCGCTCTGGATCGCATTGGTGATCGGCCTGGGAGTCTGGTGCAACCGCTCCAGGCGGGAAACGCAGCAAGTTTCCGTTTGGCCAGCTTCCCAATTTGTGGGTTTGGCCAGTGGCCTGATTGTTATTGCTGTTGCAAGCACGATGTATTGGAACGGTGTATATGATGCGAATATTGACTTCATGCAGAATGTTCGCCTGCGTTCAGCGCTTTATTTGCGCGAGCGGATGCCTTCACCGGAAAAATGCGCCGCATTCGACATCGGTGTTCTGCGTTATTTCGGAGGCCAACCCGTCGTCGATTTGGGTGGGTTGTTAAACTCTGACCTGCCAACCCGATTTTCCCAGGGCAAAATGGATACATACCTGATTGAGCAGAAGGTTACATGTCTGGTGCTGCCAGGGTATTCCAGCACCAGTGAGAAGGGCTGGTTCGATTTTGCGGAGGAGTTAGGAATATCTTCTTCAGACATCCTGGATTTGAAGCTGATTCAGACCTTTGAAATTTCCGAGGACCGCTGGCTGCAAGGATACCTCGCCACGAATAATTACCAGGCATCTGTAGAGATTTACCGCCTGCTGCCAACCACAAGATAGACAATTCGACAGTCTTTCTATATAGATCAATGGATAGCTTATCACCTCACACTTCGTACACGTGAGCCAATAGATCAAGTTTGCCAATTCCGCCAAGCTGAATTAAGATTGGCTTCAATTTAACCGTAACCTAGGCCCTGTTCCCGTCGGTTTATTGCCGCACACTCACAAGGGGCTAGATTACAGGATTTAATTCAGGAGAGCAATATGATTCATTTAACTGGGGAGGACCTGACCATCGATCAGGTGGTCGCGGTGGCGCGGCACGGAGAGCGGGTTGCGCCTTTGTCGGAAGATGTGCAAGTGCGGATGCGGGCGAGCCAAGCGTGGGTGGACGCGGCAGTGAGGGGGCGAACGACGATTTATGGGGTGAATACGGGGTTTGGACCGTTGGCGACGACGAGTATCCCGCCGGAGGAGACGCGGAGGTTGTCCCGGAATTTGATTTTGTCGTGTCTGGCAGGGGTGGGCGAGCCGATTCCGGTGGAGTGGGCGCGGGCGATGATGGCGATTCGGGCGAATTCGCTGGTGAAGGGGTTTTCGGGGGTGAGGCCGGTGGTGGTGGAGACGTTGATGGAGATGTTGAACCGGGGGGTGACGCCGTGGATTCCGGCGAAGGGGTCGTTGGGGGCGAGTGGGGATTTGGCGCCGTTGTCGCACATGGCAGTGGTGCTCACGCGGGACCCTTCGACTGGGGTAGAAGCATCCGCGCTCAGGGCAGGTGAGACGGAGGACGGCGGGTATTCCGGGCAGGCGTATTATGAGGGTGAACTGATGACCGGGGCAGAGGCGATGGCGCGGGCGGGGTTAAAACGGCTGGTGTTAGAAGCAAAGGAAGGATTGGCGTTGTCGAATGGGACGACGTTTATGGCGGCGGCGGGGGCGTTGGGGGTGTATGATGCGGAGAGGTTATTGGAGCAGGCAGAGTTGGCGGCGGCGTTGAGTTTTGAGGCGTTGCTGGGGATTACGTCGGCGCTGCATCCGGCTCTGCATGAGGCGAACGGCCAGCCTGGACAGATGCAGGTGGCGGCGAATTTGTTGAAGCTGTTGGAGGGGAGCCAGTTGGTGGATTCTGCGCCGCATAAGGTGCAGGATGCGTATAGCCTACGCTGCACGCCCCAAGTGTTGGGACCGGTGCGGGACACATTAGCGTTTTTGCGAGGGCGGTTCACGGCAGCAATCAATGCAGCATCCGATAATCCCTTGATTTTTACGGAGATTGATGGTGGACACGCAATCTCTGGCGGCAACTTCCACGGACAAGGCCCGGCCATGTGGCTGGATTTTCTCGGCATCGCAGTCGCGGAAATTGGCGGTATTTCCGAGCGGCGGACGTTCCGGTTACTTGATCCGGCGTTGAATGGCGGTTTGCCTGCGATGTTGGTGCCGACGAGTGGGCTGGACAGTGGGTTAATGATCCCGCAGTATACGGCGGCAGCGTTGGTGTCGGATAATAAAACCCTGGCACACCCTGACAGCGTGGATTCGATCCCGTCCTCGGCTAATCAGGAAGATCACGTTTCGATGGGTGCGAATGCGGCGCGGCACGCATTGGAGATCGTCGCGAACACGCAGTGGATCATTGCAATTGAGATGATCACGGCGGCGCAGGGGATTGATCTGCGGCCCGATGGCCCGGCGCGGTTGGGTAAGGGGACACGGGCGGGGTATGCGATGATCCGGGAGGTAGTGAAGTTTTTGGATCATGATCGAGCGACGGCGGGGGATATTGAGGGGGTGGTCGAAAGGATGTGCCGATGAGTACATCGGAAAGCAGAAGAATAAAGGATGAATGGTATGATTGCATAAGGAGAAAAAGATGTCCATTCAAGTGAAAGATTATAAGAACTATTTTTGTGATTACATTCAAAATAAGGATAAAAATCCGCTTTTTATTTTGGGGGACTCTTTGGAAGTTCTCTGTGAATTACCTGATGAGACGATAG
>DATDOR010000421.1:0-3611 GCA_035293165.1 Anaerolineales bacterium
GCTTGACGACGTAGACCCCCGTCTGCGTTGGGGGATGACGGTGGTGGTAACGTTTGAGGAATAAGGTGTCTATGTCCCTCACCCTCCAGGAAGTCACTCACATCGCCTACCTCGCCCGCCTCAAGCTGACGGACGATGAACTCAAAACCTATCGCGGACAACTTTCCGCCATCCTCGATTTCGTTGCCCAACTGCAAGAACTGGACACGGAAGGCATTCCCCCGACCTCCAGCGTACTCCCTCCCCGCTCGGTGCTCCGCGACGATACTCCCAGACCGGGGTTGGGCGCTGAAACCCTGATGCGAACCGCACCCCAGGCAGAGGATAATCAATTCAAGGTTCCGCCCGTGTTGGAGTAAACCGGGTACAAAAGTAAACAGGTTGACAAAGTAAAGAAGTATTCCACCTGCTTACCTGTCTTCATGTGTACTTGCCTCTTTCCCCCTTCCCATGCCCGATCTTAATACACTCTCATTGCCCCAACTTTCCAAAGCTCTCCACTCCGGTGAATTCTCCAGCCGTGAGTTGACCCAAACAATCCTTGACCGGATTGAGCAACTGGACCGTGATATTCACGCCTTCCTCCACCTCGATCCTGAAAGCGCATTAGCTCAAGCGGATGAAGCCGACAAGATACTCATGACCACTCGAAAAAACGGCGAAATATCCCACCCCCTCATGGGTATCCCCATTGCCGTCAAAGATGTTCTGGCTGTCGCGGGAATGCCCTGCACATGCGGGTCGAAAATCCTTGAAGGGTTCGTGCCCCCGTTCGATGCCACTGCTGTTGCCCGTTTGTGCGCAGCGGGTGTCGTCATCGTTGGCAAGACGAACACAGACGAATTTGCCATGGGGTCTTCGACAGAGAACTCCGCGTATGGGGTCACGCGCAATCCGTGGGACACCACCCGCGTCCCAGGTGGATCAAGCGGGGGTTCGGCGGCAGCGGTCGCCGCGCGGATGGTCCCTGCCGCGCTCGGGTCGGACACAGGTGGGAGCATCCGCCAGCCTGCCTCGTTCTGTGGCGTGACCGGGATCAAGCCCACTTATGGCCGCGTATCCCGGTATGGGTTGGTTGCCTATGGTTCGTCATTGGATTGCGTGGGCGCGTTTGCCCATTCAGCTGAGGACGCGGCCCTCATTTTCCAAACTATTGCCGGTCACGATCCCTTAGATGCCACCAGCGTAGAACTTCCTGTTCCTCCAATCAGCAATCAGCAATCTGCAATCTCTAATCTCCGCGTCGGCGTCCCTAAGGAATACTTCATCTCCGGCATCCAGCCTGAAGTCGAAACCGCTGTCCGGGAAGCCATCTCCAATCTCCAATCTCTAGGTGCAGAAGTCGAGGAAATCTCCCTGCCCCACACTCAATACGCCCTCCCGGTCTATTACCTGATCGCCCCCGCAGAGGCCTCCGCCAACCTGGCACGGTTCGACGGGGTGCGGTATGGCCCGCGCGAAGCGGGGGAAGCGATGTGGGATGTGTTCTTTAACACGCGCGGGGAGCGGTTTGGCGCGGAGGTCAAACGGCGGATCATGTTGGGGACGTATGCCCTTTCGGCGGGGTATTACGATGCCTACTACGGGCAGGCGCAGAAAGTGCGAACCCTGATCAAGCGGGATTTCGAAGCCGCGTTCGAGCGGGTAGACGTGATCGCTGCGCCCGTCGCGCCGACAACGGCGTTTAAGATCGGTGTTCATTCGAACGATCCGCTGGCGATGTACCTGGAAGATGTGTTCACCCTGCCCGCGAACCTGGCGGGTGTGCCGGGGATCAGTTTCCCCGTCGGGTTTGATGGGGAGGGGTTGCCCATCGGGATGCAGTTGATGGGGCCGCGTTACCAGGAGGCGATTTTGTTCCAGGCTGCGCACGCGTATCAGGAGACTACGGCGTGGCATTTGAGCGAACCTGAAATGGTACACAGGTAGGACAGAAGGATTATGCATGGCACATGTATCACATAAGCTAAATAACTCACTTGAAGGGGCATGGGCCTATTTCATTTTTATCCCATTGCTCTATGCGACCTTTTCTTATTTTCGAAACCGTTTGGGGGAACCTACTTCCATGCAGGATTACCTCGGCCAACTAAACGCCGCACAATTGGCAGGATTTGGGTTTGGACAAGCGCCAGTGTCAAGCGCCATGTCCGAAAACGGTAAAAAACCCCCGCTCAAGATCACTTGGGAACCTGAACCGATTGCGAAAAGTAAATGGCGGGAACAATCGGTTGCGATTAAACGGATCGTTCTATTATTGGATGGTTCACCTTTTGCGGCAAAGGCCATCCCGATGGGGCGCAAAATCAGTCAAGTGACAGGTGCGCAGATCATTCTGCTGTCCTCGGTGAAAAATCACACCCAGGCTTTGGAGAATGAGTTTGAAATCACCCGGACGGAACGCGAGCAGTACTTAACAGGGGTTAAAGAAGAACTGCTTGCCGAGGGATTCTCCGTTGAGTGTTATGTGCAGCCTGGCTTTATTGCAGATGCAACTGCATCCCTTGTAGACGAATTGGGGATCAATCTCGTTATCACAACGACCAGGGGAAAATCGGGTACGATGCACTGGCTGAGAGGCGGTGTTTCGCGGAAACTGGTGCAGAAACTGGATATTCCAATCCTGCTCGTTCAAGGGGATGAGTATCCTGACGGAGCCTTGCCGTCCATTGAGCGAATTTTGGTCGCGCTGGATGGTTCGATACTCTCCGAACAAGTCTTGCCGTATGCCAGAGCCCTTGCGAAGATTTTGGATTGCGAGTTGGTTCTCTTGAGCGTCCCGGCAGTTCCCGAAGCGAAAAATTACTGGGCCGCGGGTGACGTTGTCGAAAAATTGCGCGCAGAAGCAGAACACAAAATGAAGAAATTCCTTTCCGCCATCGCACGTTCTTTGGAGGCAGAAGGTGTAAAAGTTAGAACGCTCGTAACGGGATCACTCCCTGCACGGACAATCGTTTCCGTCGGAGAGGAAGAACACGTGGATATGATTATGATGACCTCTCGCGGGCGTGGGGGAATGGACCTGTTGCTGTCTGGAAGCGTAGCAATGAAGGTGGTGGGAAATTCCCCTAAGCCGGTTTTTATGGTCCCTATCATTCATTCGGAAAAAATTGAGGAGACTGCGTAATGCTGCAACCCGATGTCATACGCAATTACGTTGAAGATGTCATGCTTGAACTGGAGAGTCTAAATATTACTGGAGAAATATCATGACAATTCCCTCTTCCAAACCCACCATTCTCGTTACCGGCGCGGCCGGATTTATCGCCTCGCACTGCATCTTGCAACTGCTCGAAGCGGGATACCGCGTGCGCGGCACATTACGCTCTCTCAGCCGGGAAGCCGAACTGCGTGCCGCACTGAAAAAGCATTTTGATGCAGATGACCGGCTGGAATTTGTGATTGCCGATCTGATGCGGGACGACGGCTGGGATGAGGCCGTCTCAGGATCTGAATATGTCCTCCATGTTGCGTCCCCGTTCCCCGCTGCCCCGCCAAAACACGAGGATGAGTTGATCGTCCCTGCGGTGGAGGGGACATTGCGCGTTCTCAAAGCCGCGGCCAATCACGGCGTGAAGCGTATTGTCATGACCTCCTCGGTTGTAGAAACT
>DATDOR010000422.1:0-4053 GCA_035293165.1 Anaerolineales bacterium
GTCGTCAGCCAGAGTCCGATTCGAGGGCTGTATGCCGCGCTGAACCGCCAACCCTGGCAAGAAGGCCTCGCCAATCACCGCCAGACGCTTGAGCAGGCCCTTCTCTCTTACACCCGAGACGCGGCATATGCGGAATTCAAAGAACACGAAAAAGGGATATTGAAACCCGGCTACCTTGCCGATTTGGTGCTGCTTTCCGAAGATATTTTTGAAGTTCCCCCAGAAGAAATCGAGCGCGTCCATCCGGTGATGACGATGGTGGATGGTCGGGTAGTATTTGAAGAATAAAGGCCCCCCTTGACCGAAGCTCGCTACGAAGTCCAAACCCGCTACAACGTCCGCATTCCCGCCCGGGATGGGATTGAACTCTCTGCCAACCTCTGGATCCCGATTCCGCGCGAACCAGGCGAGACATTCCCCGCCGTCCTCGAAATGATCCCTTACCGCAAGGACGACTACCGCTACATTGCCGATCACCAACGGATGACCTACCTGGCCCAGCGCGGATTTGCCGGATGCCGCCTGGACATTCGGGGGACAGGTTCCAGTCCGGGTCTGGCCCGCGACGAGTACACTCCCGAAGAATCTCGCGACGGTTATGACACGGTCGAATGGCTTGCCGCGCAGCCCTGGTGCAACGGAAATGTCGGCATGTGGGGGAAAAGTTACGGCGGCTTTACTTCTATTCAGGTTGCGATGCTCCAACCTCCTCACCTCAAAGCCATTGTCCCCATGTACGCTACCGACGACCGCTATACGGACGATGTCCATTACATCGGCGGGTGTATGACCGTGAGCGAATTTGTCCAGTACTCCGTCAGCCAGGTGGGGATGAACGCGATGCCGCCAAAAATCGAATATGCCGGGGATCGGTGGGCGGAACAATGGAAACAGCGACTCGAAAATACGCCTCCCTGGTTGGTCGAATGGGTCAAACAGCAAACGGATGGCCCCTATTGGCGCAGCGGCTCCCTCGCCCCGAACTATGACCGGATCCAATGCGCCATGTTCCTCATCGGCGGCTGGCATGACGGCTACACCGACCCCGTTCTCCGCATGATGGAAAGATGCACTGCTCCCCGCAAAGCCCTCATCGGCAATTGGACGCACACCCTCCCACACAACGGTTATCCCGGCCCCAATCTGGACTGGATGCATGAAATGGTGCGCTTTTTCGAGTACTGGCTCAAAGGCATGGATAATGGCGTCATGGACGAACCTGCCCTCACATTCTTCCGCCGCGAATACACAGACCCCGACCCTTTCCCCCTCGAACTCAACGGCGCATGGGCTGCCGAATCGCAATACCCTCCCCAACGCACCACGTACCAGGACTTCTATCTAGGTAGCGGTACAATCTCTAATCTCCAATCTCCAGGCTCCTCTGCCGACTCCTACCCCCACAACCCCGCCCATGGCACGCGCGGTGCGCTTTGCTGGGGAGGCGGCTCTGCCCCCAACGGGTTGGCCCGCGATCTCCGCCCGGACGACGCCCTCGCGCTGTCCTACACCAGTGACCCGCTTGAAGAACCACTGGACATCCTGGGTTTCCCGGAAGCGATCCTTTACCTGAATTCGACCGCACCCGTTGCCCATGTGGTTGTCCGCCTCAACAATGTTGCCCCGGACGGCGCGGTTTTGGCAGTCACCAAAGGCATCCTCAACCTGACTCACCGGAACAGCCATGAACATCCCGAACCGCTCATACCTGGCGAAGTGTATGAAGTGCGGGTGAAAATGAAAGCGACAGGGTACCGGTTTTTGCCCGGACATCGCATCCGGCTGAGTGTTGCCAGCGCGTATTGGCCGGTGGTTTGGCCTTCCCCTTACCCGGCGGATAATGTTCTCTATCGGGGAGCAGACACGCCCTCACGGTTGATTCTTCCCACCCTGCCGGGAGGAGGCGCCGCGTCCGGGATCAGCGCCCCGCCTCCACCCGCCTTCAAAATGTCTCCCCCGGCGTTGATCGAGATCGGCGAGGAGAGTGTTCCGGTCCCGGTCTGGCAGGAAATCCGGGACGTGATCCAGCAATCGGTCATCGTCAAGGTGTTCAACGGAGATACATCCATTTTGCCGGATCGTACCCGGATATACACGTCCGAAATGCTGGAAATGACGGCCTCGGAACGTGATCCGGCGAATGTCAAACTGTACAACGAAGTGGTGTATGAATTAGACGAAAATGGGTACCAAACACGCATCCACGCGACGGGTTCGATTCGAAGCACGGTGACAGATTTTCACGTAGACGTGCAATTGCGGGTAGAATTAAATGGCAGCCTGTTCTTTCAAAAATCCTGGCTGGAAAGTATCTCCAGAAATTTGTTGTAAGCCTTCATTAAGACTTCGGAAGTTTTTTCGGCGATCATTCTGCCTCAGAAGGAGTCTTTATCTATGCAAATCCAAAAAGCGAAAGCCACTCCTATAGAATTGACCCTGCAACACCCAATTCGGATAGCCAACGTTGACCCTATCACCCATATTACGGCTGTCTTTGTGCGGCTCGAAACCGTGGAGGGGCGAACGGCCTGGGGTTGTGCCGTCGCTCACCCCGATCTGACCGGCGAAACCCCGGAACACCTGCTTAAAACCTGTCAGGAAGTGGCGCATGCTGTTCCTGATTTGCATCCCACCAATCTGGAATATTCGCTCACTCGAATCGAAGGCATAGCGAAAGACTCTCCCGGAACTTTATGCGCTTACGACCTGGTTTTCCACGACATGTTGGGATTGGCTGCCGGGATGCCCCTTTACCGCTTGTTGGGTGGATACCGCACCCAGGTTCAGACCTCCGCAACTATTCCCGTCGCTTCCGTCGAAGAGAGCATTGAACGAGCAAAAGAACGTGCCCGGCGCGGTTTTAAGATGTTGAAAGTGAAAGGCGGAACCGATCCGGACACAGATATTCAGCGGATGAGGGCGATTAAGCGTGCCTTGCCCGAACACATTCTCTGGCTGGACGCAGACGGGGGGTACACCGTTGAACAGGCGTTGGATGTGGCCCGCGCATTGAAAGGCAAAATCAGTGTGCTCGAACAGCCCACCCCACCCGGCGACCAGGATGCGCTCGCCCGGGTGACCAACAATAGCCCAATTCCTATCTTTGCTGACCAGAGTGTTTGCGATCCGGCTTCTGCACTATCTCTGGCTGCAAACCGGGCAGTTGGGGGAATGAGTATCAAAATGGCGACCTGTGGCGGTTTTCGTGGCGCGCGGCAGATAGACGCCATTGCCCGCGCCGCCCGGTTGATGACGATGGTCAGTTGTGTCATTGAGCCTTCCCTCCTCATCGCCGCCGGGTTGCATTTTGCCCTCAGCAGCCCATCAGTCGAGTACGTAGACCTGGATGGCCATCTCGAACTGGTCCACGATCCGACTGCTGCGGGTTTCGAGTTGAAAGATGGCTGTTTTACGGTTCGGGATGTGCCTGGGTTGGGGTGTACAGTTGATTTGTGAATCTACATTTCAGTATCGCAAATATGAATGCCCGAAAAATAGGTATTCGTGGGGGTGTACACCCCCACGAATACCTATTTTTCGTAACCACTCCATAGTGAAACTGGGCTTTCTGGTGACTATAAACTAAAACTGCTTGTTGCGATCCCCCAAAAACTGGGGTAATATAAATTAAGTATCCCTTCGTTGTTCAATTCAATACAACTTCATTGCAACAAGCTAACGTGGAGGAGCTATGCACATTCATCGTTCGCTCCCTATCCTTTTGCTTTTGGCGCTTTGTGGCTGCTTGTTCCTGTCGAGCTCATCCTTACACCTATCCGGATCCCCTTCCCTGATTCAAGCCGAATTTGAGCCTGACCTTCTAGCCCTTGCCCAGGGGCCTACCCCCACCCTGGCCCTGGTCGCACCTTCTGACCCCCAACCGCCTGCCGGCCTCGTGGATGTGCAAATCGCCATCGCCGGCGTTTCGGATTTGGGCGCGTTCGAACTGGACGTGCAGGTGGACACCTCGCTGGTGCAGGTGGTGGGCATCACGCTGCAAGACTTTCTTGGCGGAACGGCGAGTTGCAACCCGAACACAAGCCGGTGTGCGGT
>DATDOR010000423.1:0-6281 GCA_035293165.1 Anaerolineales bacterium
CTCTCAATAATCTTTTCGGACCTTTTTCATATAGTAGCCTGAACGACTTAAAGATATGTATCCTTAAATATCGCCCTGACTAACTATTTTGTTCTCGGCAATTACTTGACAAAATATATACCCCCCATTATAGTTAACCAAATGGTTAACTATTTCGCTCCCACACTCGACCTCACCTTCAACGCGCTCTCCCATCCTATCCGCCGGGGGATTCTGACCCGGCTCGCGGGGGGGACCGCGTCCATCAAGGACCTCGCCCGTCCGTTCAACATCTCCCTGCCAGCCATTCTCAAACACATCGGAATTCTTGAAAAGGCAGGGTTAGTGACCACGTCCAAAGAAGGGCGCGTCAAAACCTGCCAGTTGAACACCGCGCCCATGCAAGAAGCCGTTGAATGGCTGGCATTTTACGAACAGTTTTGGAACCAGCAGTTCGATTCGCTTGCTACTTTTTTGGAGGAAACCAATGATCCGACCACTCCTTAGCCCGATCCGCTCGTTGGAAGTCCGCCGGACGTTTGCCGCCCCGCGAGAGAAAGTGTTCACTGCCTGGACGCGGGCAGACGCGCTCCAGCAGTGGTGGGGGGTCGCGGCGGGGTACACCACCCCCCTCGCGGAAGTGGATTGCCGTGTTGGGGGGCGTTACCGGCTGGGGATGCTCCCTCCTGACAGCGATCAGATGATCATCCTGACCGGGGAATATCGCCACATCCAACCCCCGGAAAAACTCGTCTTCACCTGGGGGTTCGAGGGGCAAAATGGCCCGGAGTCGCTCATCACCCTGCGGTTTCTCGCGCGGGGCAGCCAGACCGAACTGATCCTGACGCATGAATACCAGGGGCCGAAGGAAATGGCGCAGAACTTCCGCCAGGGTTGGGAAGGGATGTTCGAGCGGCTTGGTCAGGCGCTTGCAAAGGAGGTGTAGTTCATCCTATTTATCTTTTATTGTAACTACTCAGCCCGTAGTGGAAATAACCCTAGCTTCAGCCTGAGCAGTTACAAAAATTCTATTTCGCAAAAGGAGCAAAACCATGTCCAACCATTCACGCACCATCCAACAAACGCATACCATTGCCACGTCACGGGAAAAGGTGTTCAAAGCACTCACCGATCCCAAAGAACTCACCCATTGGTGGATGAGCAAAAGCCTGTCTGACCCCCGCGCGGGCGGCAGTTTTGAATACGTCTGGGAGTTCAATGATCCCAGCCGCAACGGCAAACAAACGGGGGAATACCTGGAAGTCGTCCCCAACCAAAAACTCCGCTATCCGTGGGAAGCTGGGGATAACGGCGGGGCACACAACACCACCGTCGAATTCACCCTCCGCGACGCGCCTGAAGGCGACGCACCCGAAGGCACCCTGCTCGAACTCGCCCACACGGGGTACAAATCCGGTGGGGATTGGGATCAGGTATACGAGATGACCGCCCAGGCATGGGGCTTTTTTCTCGGCAATTTAAAGGCATATCTGGAAAACGGAGAAGACAACCGGGCAGCCGTCCTCGGTCAAAAAACGAAGTAGTTAGTGTCACGAGCACGAGACCATTTCGTTCCGATGGGCTGCCCGGCAGCTTTATTATCACCGATGATGCCGGTAACGGCAAATTCAAAAAGTCGCAGAATGACCTGCGGCTTTTGTTTTTCTACACCTTCATCACGGCCCTTAATTCTCAATTTTTCATTCCGCAGTTTTCCGTGCCCATTCCACATTCTATTGATTGCCACTATTCACCGCTGCCGCCCACAGCTCACGCGGTATAATGACAACCAGAGAAAAACTATGAGTAACTTCTTAGCCCAAAGTGGAAATAACCCGAAAAAAAGGGGCTCTTTGGGATTTGCCGTGGTTAATGCCAGATTTTGGGGTGTGAGTGGGGTGTAGACCCCCTGCACACCTTTTTTTCGGAGAGTCCTCTGCCTTAGCCTGAGCAGTTACAACTATGATCAAGGAGTTTGATATGCAACGCACTTTGAGTTTTCTGGCAGGCGCAGTCACGGGAGTATTGGTCGGCGCAACCTTGATGGTCTTATTTACCCCTGCATCCGGTGAGACCATCCGGTCAGAACTGCAGAACCGCATTCAACGATTACAGGATGAAGTGCGGGGAGCCGCGTCCAACCGGCGAGCGGAAATGGAAGCCCAACTGGCCCGCCTGCGCGCGCCACAAGGGTAACCAAAAGATTAGGGCTCTTTGGGATTTGCCGTGGTTAATGCCAGATTTTGGGGTGTGAGTGGGGTGTACACCCCACTCACACCCCAAAATCTGGGGACCTCCCCGCCGATTCCCAAAGAACCAAGATTAGTCCGAGAAACACCTGGAGATTTTGCTTCAGGTGTTTCTACATTTCGATGATGATCAAAAAAATGGAAAATCGACGCGCAGCATGGGATCTCTTTCTGGTCAGTGCTTTGGGGTTATTTGTAGAATTGATGTTTATCCGGTGGGTGGCATCGGAAGTTCGAGTGGTCGCTTTTTACAAGAATTTTGCGCTCATTGCGGCGTTTTTAGGTTTGGGAATAGGATTTGCAGTTGCACGGCGCGAGAACACCCTCCGGTGGTTTGACCGGCGCTTTCTCCCTCTTTTATCACTCAGTGTAATCATCGTGCTCATTCTGGGACGCACCTTGATCAGCGAAGTGATTTTACTTAACCGCGAAAACAGCCAGGAATTCATTTGGGCAGGGGATGTCATCAACCTGTCTCCCGCAGTTGTTGCCGCCTTGACCGTGCTTTTTTACGTCGTAATTTTGACATTGTTCATTCTCATTACCTTATTATTCATTCCATTAGGGCAAATCACTGCTGAAAAGTTCGGTGTGTTTTCTCCCCTTCAAGGGTATACGATCAATGTAATGGGGAGTCTGGCTGGGATTTTGGGATTCACGTTGATTTCTCTATGGGGGTGGCCACCTGGGGTATGGTTCCTGATCACGGCTGTCGTAACCCTCTATTTTCTGCGTCAAAATACAACTGACAGGCAGATGGGGATACCTATCGTCCTGGCACTTCTACCTGTTCTGCTGACCTTTCTCTGGCCGACAGGGGCGTCGCGAACCGTCTGGTCACCTTATTACCGGATTGATATTAACCCGCTCTACGAACCACCTGGTAACGATTTGCAAACCGGGTATGAACTCTCCGTTAACCAGGCATGGCACCAAAGGTTGTGGAATCTGGCCCCGTCATTTGTGGCTGCAAATTTCGACCGTGCGGCAGAGCATTTTGAAAATACGCTGGCCGAATATGATGCACCTTTTGATGCCTATCCAAATTCAAAAAATGTTTTGATCGTCGGGGCCGGAACAGGAAACGATGTCGCAGCCGCGCAACGGGCAGGAGCACAGCATGTTGTTGCGGTGGAGATTGATCCAAAAATCCTAGAACTGGGAATAGAGCTTCATCCAGAAAACCCTTATGCTTCCTCAAATCCAGTCAAGATCGTCAATCAGGATGCACGCTCCTTCTTTCGGACGGATCAGGATCAATATGATCTCATCGTATTTGGCAGGCTCGATTCACACACCCTATTTAGCACAGCGAGCAGTGTACGGCTAGACAACTTTGTTTACACGATTGAAAGCATGCGCGATGTAAAGCGTATCCTGGCTCAAGACGGTTTGCTAGCCCTATCGTTTGGGGTTCCAAATGAAAATGAGTGGGTTGGGTTACGTTTATACCGGGTGCTGTCCGATGTTTTTAGACACGCCCCACAGGTATACCAGTTCCCAAGCGGGGATATCCTCCTCCTAATAGGCCACACACCCATCACAGAACCGCTTCTCAACAATCCGCGCCTGCTGGCCCGTACTGACTATTCTTACCGGGAAGACATCCCTGTCGCTACCGATGACTGGCCCTATCTGTATCTTCGAAATGGCATTATCCCGAATACCTACTTAATCGCTCTCGCAGGGATCATTGTCTCAGGCTACGTATTTGTGCGGCGGACCTTGCCCGATTTTAAGCAGTTCAATCCCCACTTTTTCTTCATGGGGACAGCCTTTTTCCTGCTTGAAACCAAAAGCATTACAGAAATTGCATTACTCTTAGGGTCTACATGGGTAGTGAACTCAGCAGTAATCGCGGCAATTCTCTTCATGATTGTCCTGGCAAATATACTGATTGAACGGTGGCAACTGAAAGACCCTCGTTTGTTTTATGTGCTCCTTGCACTCACCTTATTATTCAATTATTTTGTGCCGATTGGAAATTTGTTGGGGCTGGCCCTCATCTGGCGGGTGATTTTCGCTGGCCTCATGCAAGCACTCCCCCTGTTTTTCGCCGGGTTGATTTTTGCCATCACCTTCAGCCAGACGAAATCCATCGAAATTGCCCTCGGCTCAAACCTGCTTGGGGCAGTTATCGGTGGAATCTTCGAATACACCTCGCTCGTTTTAGGGATTCGCAGCCTTTATTTACTGGCCCTGGCCTTTTACTTACTATCTGCGCTTCCAGTGCTTCAGTCCCGTACGGCCTCTTGATATGCCTCTTCTAACTCCTCCAACAACTCTGCCCTGCGTTGGTTAATATAAGTAAATACGGATCGGAGATTCATGCCCGGCTCAAAAGCAATCCCCAAACGACTTCCTTGTGTCGTTCGCCTTACATGACGAATAACGCCCAACAGATGAAGCGTTTCATCTGGCAAAGGCAGAGAAAAACGCACAATGGAACGTGAACGCAGCTTATTGACTCCCTCACCAGAAACAAAGGCGCCTGCGCCACTAATGGATAAATCCATCACCTTGCCGGTAAAGGCCCTTCCCCCACTTTCCAATTGAATTTCTATTGGCTCACGCGGCTCCACTCGGGGACTCATCCGGTCCCCCAAATGTCCACTAACATAGCTAAAACTTTCCAACACAGCAGTTCCAGTAGCCAGGTCCACCGTTTTCACGTCTGCACTGATTGGCTCATCTAAAAGATCGCTGAGCACAATGATCTTTTTCGAGAGAGTAAGGCACACGGACTTAAACGTAAAGGGGTGAATATGCACGGCATCCTCATAAACAAAATTTACTTTTGCCCTATGAATCACCGGCATCCCCTTGTACATACTTAACAGGTCTATTTCGTGGTTCCCAGCAGCGACCCTCTGCCAGCTTGAAAGAATCATCTCGTTCATCAATGCCTCTCTTGAAATTACTCAATAGATTTTATCCAATTATACATCCATCTCCCTGCAACCCCCTGCCATTCTCTGTGTTTTACCTGCGAAATCTCATATTAAGTGTTTTGGTCAACAGTAGTATGAACACCCGAAAAAAAGGTGTGTTTGGGGGTGTACACCCCCAAACACACCTTTTTTTCGGGAATCTCGTTGTTCACACTTTCGTTGACGAATACAAAAATCTCATATTAATGTGTAAAAGTCCGCACCAATGTAACTGCCTCCTCCGGCGATGAATAAGCACGCACCGTTAAATTCGGGGCTGGATTCCCTGTAATCATCTTTGACACCCTCTCCCCCGCGCGGTGCAGACACAACACCTGTTTTCCCAACCCCAACGCATACCCAATCTCATACCCTACCCCGTGTGAGGGTGTACTGATCTCCGCAACCAGTACATCACTCTCTTGAATCCAGGCGATGTCCCGTGCATAAATCGCCGCCGCATTCGATACCTGCTCCAATGCCACCACTTCTGGGAGGGCGAGAATCGCGGTCGGGACAACATGCCCATCCGCGAGCAGGGTATCCACAATGGTCTGGTAAACGGCCTCATCTTTCCGTCCACCGGTGATTGAACAAGCGAAGTAAATTTGCATTGTATTATCCTTTTCGAGGTGCGACGCACTGCCTCAAAGTGCGCCGCACCTTACGGGAATTTGGACATTCATTGTAATACTTTCTCACCAAACGCATATTTTAATCTCAAGAAACGTCCGGTATCCTTTTGATGATGACCAACGAAGCATTTATCCCCCTCGCGAATGAACATGTGCTGGTCGCCCAGGCCAAAACGGATCCTGCAGCCTTTGCGGCGATCTACGACTTCTACTTCGCGCGGGTGTATAACTATGCTCGTTACCGGGTGCTGGATCGGGTGGCTGCCGACGATTTGACCTCGGAAATCTTCGAGCATGTCCTGGCGAAACTTCACACCTACCACCCCGAACGGGGGCCGTTTTCCGCCTGGCTGTTCACCATTGCCCGCAACACCGTGAACTACAATCTGCGGAAACAAAAAATTCGGCAGTGGTTTTCGCTGGAGCATGTCCGAAATCACGCCAGCAGGGAACCGGATCCCGACGAAACAGTCATCCAAAACGAAACT
>DATDOR010000424.1:0-4705 GCA_035293165.1 Anaerolineales bacterium
ATACCACTGTTCCAGTTCTTTTTTGATGACCGGGGTCTTGCAGCGTTCACAAACCCGGTCGTCGCCGATGACCTGTTCGCGGGCCAGGGTGGTGTTGCAGTTGGGACACCAGTCCACAGGAGCCAGTTTTTTATAGGCCAGGCCGCTTTTGAACAGTTGGATGAAGAACCACTCGCTCCATTTGTAATAAGAGGGGTCGCTGGAGATGGCTTCGCGCCGCCAGTCGAACATCGCCCCCATCGAACGCAGTTGTTTCCGCATGTTTTCGATGTTTTTGTAGGTGCGGATCATTGGGTGGATGCCGTCTTTGATCGCGGCGTTTTCGGCAGGCAGGCCGAACGCGTCGAAGCCCATCGGGAACATCACGTTGTAGCCGTTCATCCGCTTGAAGCGGGCGCGGGCGTCGGAGGGAGTCATCGCGTACCAGTGGCCGATGTGCAGGTCCCCGGAGGGGTAGGGCAGCATGGTCAGCGCGTAGTGTTTAGGCCGGGTGGGATCAATATCCGCATGGTATAAGCCGTCATCTTCCCATTTTTGCTGCCATTTGGGTTCGATTTCAGCGGGGTTGTAGTTGGTCATTTGTCGCTCCGTATCCTCGATTTCATATTCTTGTTCCGGGACAACACCTGGAACGAATGTCGTGTCGTTCTGATCCAGAACGATTTCGTCGTAAATGTAGGTAATCATTGTTTCGTCTCCTGATTTCTATGAGTTGGAATGGGTAGTGAGGACCTGTCAGGAGACGGAGGAGGCGCGCGAGAAGGCAGTGAGCACTCCATTGCGTAATTTTGTGATTGTATGATTGGGTCATTTCGGGCCTCCTTTCATAAATAGGTATCAAGTGTTCCAGTGTCAGGTGTCAGGATTACAGGCTATGTTCAGTGTCTTACCTGAAACTTGACACTTAACAACCTGACACCTTGCTTAAACAAAAATCCCTCCGCCAACTCAGGGACGAAGGGTTTCTCCGCGGTGCCACCCTGATTACTGTCCGAAAAGGACAGTCATCTCAGGTTCACGATAACGGGTGAAGGCCGGTGATAATTACTTAATTACGAATTACAAGTTACTATTTCACTGATCAGTAATTTGTAATTGGTAATTTTTCACCACCACAACTTGCTCCATTTGGAGCGGGCAGGCGAGTTCGACCTTGATGATAAACACAGTCGCTGGCGCTCTGCGGGCGCCGTTGCCGGGGCTTTCAGCCGGGGACCCTGGCTCTCTGGCAGATGGCTTAATACTCCTGCCGTTTGTTGGATATTGAGTTTTTGATGGACCCGGTGGGACTCGAACCCACGGCCTCTTCAATGCCATTGAAGCGTTCTCCCATCTGAACTACGGGCCCTTATTCATCTTCTTGCATCACCAATCTATTTACGACCCCCTCGCCGATTGCCTCAAGCAAACGCCGCACTTCCATGGAGTGGTAATAAACAATACAAACACCTTTGTACCCCTCTCGCTTTCGACCTCCGCTATTTTTTCGAAAACTCGTCTTCATAAACTGGTGAAGGGGAATGCACGTAACCTCTGCCCAGTAACGTTTTAGGGCTTCTTCATTCATGCCTTCTGTGAGTGCCAGTTGACAACGAAATTTGTTTTCGTCAATTTCAAAGGTTCGTCGCAATACTGCCAGCCAGACTTGAATTATTTTAGGGTCGCTGTTACCAATCGAAAAATACTTTTCCCCTTTCGCGCCTTCCCCCATGTAAAGTGCTGACGCCATAAGCATTAACGCTTCATTGTTTTCGACAAGCTGTTCAGCAATGAGTTCAGCCCGGTACCGAACCACTTCAAGGCGGCGGCGTTTTTGCTCCCGATTCCATCCAGCAGCGCCTCCCCATAAACCGCCTTTCCGCCCGCGTATCGCGCCTTCTCTTTCTTTTTGAGCGATACGCTGGTGCTGCTCCGGTGTCAGCAATACATCAGTGACCCAATTACTTAAGGTGCTTTTTGGGATTTCAACACCCAAAGTCTCACAAATTTCCGAATAAGAAAGCCCTGACTGGCGAAGTTTTCGGGCCTGCTCACGTAAACCATACCCATATTTACGATTTTGTTTACGCATATTCGCAACCAGCCCTTCAATAATGGACCTGGAGGGATTCGAACCCTCGACCTCTTCAGTGCGATTGAAGCGCGCTCCCAACTGCGCTACAGGCCCTGGTTTCAGGGTGACAGAATTGTACATGAGGGCAGAATGACTGTCAAGGAAAGCGATTTTTGAGCAAAAACGACTCTATTCAGTAAAAGCCTCGAGTTCAATCTGTCGACTCTTCGATGTTACCAACCCACTCCACCCACATTGCCGGTGTACACATTTATATCGTCTCAGAGAGAGGATCAGGACCGCACCCAGAATTCGATCAGACTGTTTTCGTTGCACCCTGTGTAGTTTGCTCCCGCACAGGGGACAAACATGCACATTGAGCTTTGGGGCATTCCAAATTCGCCATCGAACCCGCCAGTAAATCAATCCAAACACAACAAAAAGCAATCCAATTGCGACAAAATCAGCAGGTGTTAGATCGCGAACCTGAACTCCAAGGGCTTCTCGAATTCGCTCAAAAAACGACAGCGAATCAGCCATCATTCGAGTAACAAAACCTCGAACCGCGTTATGTGAATCATCTCCCAACAATAGAAAAATTGCGATTATCGCCAGGGCAGCAACAATAATTTCAAAACGGTACGGTTTCAGGGACTTGAGTCGCTTCATCAGGAAGACATTATACTTGACTCATAAGCGTCAAACTTTTTCTCTCCAGCCAGGATCGGAACCGGCAGCCAGTTTTCGGGCAAGGGCAGAGGGCAGTGCCAGCGGAAATTGTAAGCACAAGAAGGGTTATAAGCAAAATTGAAATCCAGTACCAGTTTGCTGTTCTCCTGTCCCAGGTCTACTCCTTTGACCGAATCCAGCAAATAACGCCCTCCGCCGTAGGTCTCAGTTCGATTGGTTGAGTCCCGAAATGGAAGAAACACGCCTCCGCCATATCCCAAAATCCAAAATACGGACAGAAAAAATGGTTGTCCCATCACTTCAAAACAGACTTGACCAAATCGTTTGATACGGAACAGGCCATCGTCCGATAATTCCACATCGAACACATCGGGTGAAACATTCCGGTCCACATCCAGGACAAATCGGAGATCTGGGTTATACGGAAAATAATCCAACCCGTTGAATTCTGCTTTTTGCGAATCGGATAATGCCGATTGCGGGTGACAGATGAATAACGCGTCCCGTTCCCGGCGGAATTGCACCCACCGTTCTTCTACACTCAGGCCGGGTTGCCGCACCCGCCCGTACATCTCACTAACCCGGCGGCGGTAATCGGTTAATTCTTCGTAAGGTGTCATCAGATTTAAGCAAATGGTGCGACGCACTTGAATCTATTGAACATATTAAGCTCGATGACAAACTCTTTCTATTCGTCTCCTGTACAGACGAAAACGTTTCACGCTAACTTACCCAATTTACAAAATTTTTATATTTGGCTCTTTGGGATTTGCCGTGGTTAACGCCGACCTCCCCGCCGATTCCTAAAGAACCTTATATTTCTCGATTGTAATCTTATTACGGGGTGATAGAATAAACCAGTTTCTAATTTCCAATATCCCTATAGAGATCAAATCCCATGTTTACCATCACAACTTCCCTCGGAAAATACCAATCCCAGGTGGATACCACACTCACCTCACTGTCCACAAACAATATCGCCTCTCGGATCTGGGCGCACGACCACACCGTCTGGGCAGACACCCCCGACGAAATCACTAACCGTCTTGGCTGGTTGCACTGTCCTGAAAATATGTCCTCCGAGGTCGCTGACCTTGCCAGCTTCGCTGCCGAAATCCAGTCTGGTAATTCTACCGGCGAAGGCTTTACAGATATTCTCCTTCTCGGCATGGGTGGCTCCAGCCTCGCCCCTGAAGTCTTCTCCAAAATCTTCGGCCAACTCAACCCTCTCAACCTTCATGTCCTCGACAGCACCCATCCCGGCTATATCCTCGAATACACCCGCAGCCTCGACCCCGCCCATACCCTCTATGTTGTTTCCACCAAATCCGGCGGCACGGTCGAAACCCTCTCCTTCTTCAAACACTTCTTCAACCATGCTGTCGAAAAACTCGGTCTCGAAGCCGCACGTCAGCACTTCATCGCTATCACCGATCCCGGTAGCGGTCTGGAAACCCTCATGCGAGGCCTTCGGATCCGCCGCATCTTCCTCAACGACCCCAACATCGGCGGGCGTTACTCTGCGCTCTCCCACTTTGGCCTGGCCCCTGCTGCCCTATTAGGCATACACCTCCCTACTCTCCTGAGTCGTGCCAGCGAAACGGCAGTCGCCTGCCAAAAGCCAGGCCCTGACAACCCAGGCCTCGTGCTTGGAGCCATTCTGGGAGAACTTGCCAAAGCTGGGCGCAACAAAGTTACCTTTGTCACCTCCCTCACCCTTGAAAGTTTTGGCGATTGGGTGGAACAACTCATTGCCGAAAGCACGGGCAAGATCGGCAAAGGAATCCTGCCTGTCGTCGGCGAATCCCTAGCAGCCCCCGCCACTTACGGAAAGGATCGCCTCTTCGTCTCCCTTACCCTTCCAGGAGAACCTACGCACGATCTCTCCGCCCTCCAACAGGTCGGGCATCCTACCGTCTCGATTACCCTCAATGACCGCTATGACCTTGGAGGACAGTACTT
>DATDOR010000425.1:0-2250 GCA_035293165.1 Anaerolineales bacterium
CGGAAGCGACCACCGAGAACACGATCTCATCCAACCAACCGCCTTTGCGGGTGGTTTGGACTACTTCGGGGGTTGGAACTTCGGTGGGGACGACTTCGGCAGCCGTCGGTTCAACAGCCGCTGTCGGTTCGACAACGGGGGCTTCTGTTGGGGTCGTCTGAGCAGGTTGGCAAGCGGCCAATACCATGCTGGCAATGATCAGAAGCGCAAATGCGAATGTAAAACTCTTCTTAAACATTCAAACTCCTCCTCGTGCAAATAGTCGGGTAAAAAGGTGACGTCGACTTCATCATCATTGATTGTTGTAAAACCACCTCCTTCCAAAAAATAAGCCAATTTAAAGATAAAAATTAATTTGGCTGTAAATAACGGTCGAACCTAGGTAAAGTTTACCAGATATATTACAATTTATTAGGATTCACCATGCTTCCGCGACCATTTTTGTCACATATAACCTGGCTTGTTATCGCTCTGGAAACGCCTTATCTTCCGTTAAGTTCTCCTTTGATTGCAGGTAACACCTGATACCTGGCCTGCTTATGTTCGCCCCGGGTGTTTCAGCGTATTTTCCAGGGCACAAAAGAATGGCGGATATACAAAAATGGCTGGATTCAGGATTTCAGGTCCGAATACCCAGCCCATTTACCGTAACCCACTTCATTATAACCAATAACGAATTTAGAGATTCTATGGCAATCTTGAACTGGAGTAAGAACCTCTTCTGTTGAAAGTTCGCCTTTCATTGACATGCCGTGATCAGCCAGTCAAGCTAAGCTGAGTTTTGTATCCCTGAGGGTAAAGCACCGCATAGCTGAATATCTGGCAGAATCATTATAAATACATTCCGCGCATCTGTCAAACGTAGCCACGGATAGTTGTATAGTCATCGCACCCAAAACCTATCGGGTGCGTTGTTCCGGCGCTGACACAGAGCAACTGTGTTAAAAGTCAAGCAGGGAAAGGCGTCCAAGAGCGAGAATCACGGATCATCGCGTTGAGGAAAACAAGCAATTTTCGCATGCAGGCTACCAGGGCGACTTTTTTCTTTTTACCTTGATGTAAAAGGTGGTGGTAGAAGGAACGAATAACAGGATTGAACTTGGTTGCGGTTAATGTGGCCATATACAAGACTTTTCGTACTGAAGGGCGCCCGCCTTTGATGTGTCGCTCGCCCCGATGGCGACCACTGTCATTGTTGAAGGGTGCCACGCCAACCAATGCCGCGATCTTCTTGCGATCGAGATGACCTAGTTCCGGCAGGTCTGAAAGCAAAATAGCTGTGGTGACTTTGCCGACTCCAGGAACCGACCGCAAGATATCCTCTTTGCGTTGGAAGTCTGGCGTGTGATCGATAAAATCATCAATAGCCCGGTTGAGATCGTCCAACTCCTGTTGGAGTATCACCATAATTTTGGAAATACTTTCCTGGGCAGCTGGGTGAGCACTGAAGAGATGGTTTTTCTCCATGGTCAGCATATCCACTACCTGGCGCCGGCGGGTCATGAGCGCTGAAAGACGCTGTTCATCGGCGTCAGGCAGCTGGGTTGGCTCAGGTTTGACTGCTTCGCCAAAGCGTACCAACAGGCGGGCATCCAGTAAGTCGGTTTTGGCCTCGGCGCCAATGGATTTGGCAAATTCCCGCACGCGGCGAGGGTTGACGAGCGCGAAAGGGATCCCGACCGAGGACAATTCAGCCAGTACCGGGCGCTCCAAACCCCCGGTTGATTCAACCACTACCAGACTAGGTTGCAGTGCCTGTAGTCGAGCACGCAACTTCCCAATCCCATCAAAATCATTTGCCACCGACCATGTCTCACCAGCTGCTGCAATGTCGAGCCGAGCTTTGGAAACATCGATCCCAACCACCATCTTTTGATTTTCCAGGTTCATTCTGCCCTCGCGTTTTTGTATAATGGATGTGCCCGTTCTAGCAAATTCGGTCTCCTGGACCCCACAACTGTTCGGGCATCACATCTGACAGACCCGGCGACCCATGCTCTGTGACGGTCTTTATGACCTGGACACAAATCGGCCTGCCGGGTCTTACCATAATCTTACTGACCACTTTTCATCATACTAGAGCACTAAGAAAACCATTCACCACAGTAGAAAACCATTTACCACGGAGAACACTGAGTTCACGGAGAAAATTCTTTTTTGAGTATGTGAGGGCATTCGTTTCAAAAACGAATGAAACGAATATCCCATTTTTGGCACAGGGGTGGGGGTGGGCTTGCTGCGGAACGCTAC
>DATDOR010000426.1:0-2658 GCA_035293165.1 Anaerolineales bacterium
GTGCAATCTGCGTACAAGTTTTTATTGTGCCATCAGTCCATCCATAAAAATTTTGGCGAGGGCGGCGGCGTTGTCTTTGAGGGAAAAGGCAGCGCGGTTGGCGAGCCAGAGGTTGGCGATGCCGTTTTGAAAGGCGATAAAGGCGCGGGCACCGTTCGTCGGGTCGAGGGTGGGGGGCAACTCCCCCAGACCAATACAAGCCTGGATGAATCCGGCGACCATTTCGACGGTGGAGACAGCGTCTTCTTTGCGTTTTCGGGCGATTTCCGCGAGCTCGGGAACATCACCAGTTTTGTAGTAAAAAAGTTCGGTGATGTCGCGGGTGCGGGGGTTTTCTTCGAGGTAAGTCCAGGTGTTGACCATGACGCGGGTGCCGACCTGGTAGAAGTCGCCGCCTTGTTCGATGGCCTGCTGGGTGATTAACCCGAATTGTGCAGAGACATCGTTGACGAGAGCGGTGTAGAGATCGGCTTTGCTGCCAAAGTGGTGGTAGATCGCGCCACGTGTGACGCTGGCGGCCTCAGCGATGTCTTCGAGGCGGGTGGCGTGGTAGCCTTTGCGACTGAAGACGGAGAGGGCGGCGTCGAGCAAGTCCTGGCGAGTTTGGGCGGCTTCTTCCTGTGTGCGTTTCGGCATGGTTTACATACTAACATGTATGTATGAATAAGTCAAGGGATGAGATTTTGCTTTCCATGATTAAAACGATTGCGTGTGATAGCGCAATCTGCTATCATAGTTTTGATGAACACGCGACACCAAAAGACGCTGAACGCGATTTTCAAAACTCCTACCCCAACTTCTTTGGAGTGGAATCAGATTGAGTCGCTTTTCATTGCTTTAGGGGCACAAGTGATTGAAGGAAGAGGATCACGCGTTCGGTTTGAATTAAATGATGTGATTGGCACTTTTCACCGCCCGCATCCCCAAAAAGAAGCCAAACCCTATCAGGTTCGAGATGCTCGAAAGTTTCTCGAACAAGCAGGTATCAAATCATGAAGACTATGAATTACAAAGGTTATTCAGCCAAAATCGAATACAGCGATGAAGACAAATGTTTTATCGGCCACATTGCCGGGATTAAAGATGTCGTAGGATTTCACGGCGAATCGGTCGCGGAGTTACGTGACGCTTTTGAAGAAGCGGTAGAGGATTATCTGGAAACCTGTGCCCGGTTGAATCGCACACCCCAAAAGCCATATTCCGGGAAGCTGATGCTCCGCATTCCGCCTGATATTCACGCGGCTGTTGCCATCGCTGCAGAGGTTAGCGGGAAAAGCATCAACCAATGGGCTGCGGAGAAGTTCGCCGAGGCCACGCATGAGTAACCAGGGTCATGACTATTTACATCTCCCTCCTCCACATTGAACACCGCCCTGTTCACTAAATCCAAAGCCAGCGACTGTGACCGGACGATAGTCAAACCCCAAACTTTCTGCACGCAGCGTATGCTGCCCTGGCGCAAATCCGGAGATTTCCACATACCCGCCGTGACGGTAGTTTTGGTAGGCGATGTCGGCAGTGTTGCCATTCCAAACTTCCATGCCATCGAACAGGACGCGCGCCCAGCCGATTTGGGATTCGCCCAAAAATTGCACGCCCATCGCGGTGAACGGCAGATCGGTTGTCGCTTCAATCCAGTTACCACCCCACCACAAGACACGGGTGAGGCCGAAAGAGACGCTTTCCGGGCTGAAGGTGATGGTGATGCCGTCGCGAGCGAGTGAACCGGACGGGTTGGCAACGGCAATGACATCCGGGGGAACGTTGAAAAACCGGCCGTCACCCCCATGCACAGTGACGGTGACTGCCCGGTCGGAAGGGGAAATGGGGTCGGGCAGGGTAAAGTTGCCCTGGCATCCAGGGGTGTCTGCTTCAGGTGTGCAGGCCTGCCAGGGCTGTTCGCTCAAGGTGGCGGCTCGTAGTTCAAAGGCGCAACCATCCTCAATGGGGGTCAGTTGCAAACTCCCGTCCCTCAACTGCCAGGTGTATTGGCCTTCTTCGTCGGGACACCAGGGGTCGTTGAAGATCGAGACCTGATCGCCGGAGATTGTAAAGGAACCCAGGCTGTGCCAGCCGGTGGCATCGTAGTAAATCCGCATGACGCCCTGGTCGAATTGCAATTTCCAAATGCCGCCGGAAACCCGGTAGTCGGCGCAGCGGTAGCATTTCCACCATTGTGGCGGGGCGGAGACGAGTTTGGCATATGTGCCGTCGAACGGCCCGGAGACTGACTCCGGGAGCGGCTTGAGGTGGGGGACGGGCTGGGATTGCAGGAGCGCGTCCCAGCCGGAGTCCATAGGAGTGGGAGCAGGAGATGGAGGGGTCGCAGACAGTTCTGTCTGGTTAAGGATGAGGGCCAGGAGGGCGACGAGGAGGAGGGTGAAGAGGATAGAGGCAAGGGTGGAACGTTGCATCTTACCACTTCTCCCAATGAAAGACATCCCGTTCCAGCCTGCGTCCGCGCTGGAGGCAGGGGGAGGGTTTGTCCGGCTCCTGGTAGCGGCGGTGGTAGGCGGCTTCGTTCGTGCACGGCACAATCAACACCGGCGCGCCGGAGATGAACGGGTGAAAGCCCGCTTCCACGTAATATTCTTCGCCGCAGAGGCTAGCGACGGCCTGTTTCGTTTCGGGGAGGGTGACGACGACGAAATCCTGCCC
>DATDOR010000427.1:0-6813 GCA_035293165.1 Anaerolineales bacterium
CGGAATGGTTTTCCAGCACTTTAATCTGGTTCATCGCTCCTCGGTCTTAACCAATGTGCTGGCGGGCCGTTTGGGATATGTGAATCCCGCCTGGAGTTTGCTCAATCGCTTTCCAAAAAGTGATATTGAAAATGCTTATAAACAACTCGAGCGCGTAGGGATTGCAGATAAAGCCAACCACCGGGCAGATGAACTGAGCGGTGGCCAACAACAACGTGTTGGGATTGCGCGTGCCATGATGCAGAATCCAGAAATGATTCTGGCAGATGAACCAGTGGCCAGCCTGGATCCTGTCTTAGCCCACAGCATCATGCAGTATCTTGAGAAAATCAATAAAGAGAACGGCGTGAGTGTCCTTTGTAGTTTACATTTCCTGGATTTGGTTCACCGGTATGCAGACAGAGCGATTGCTCTAAACGAAGGTGTGCTCGTCTTTGACGGTCCACCTGAAGCGATTGATGATGCCAAATTCAAGGATATTTATGGCAAAGAAGCTGAGCGGGTAGGTTAGCATAAATTATGGAAAAGAAAAAACCTGACATTCGCCGTTCGTTAATGACTGGTTTGGGGGTAATCGTTGCCCTTTTGGTCTATGCGTATGGATTTCAAGTAACGAAGGTAAATCTCGAACAGACGAAATCTGAACGCCGCCAGGAGCAGTTGTTCCGCATTTTGCGTGCCCTGGCTCGCCCAGAGATCTTTGAATACGAGCAAGAAGAATTTGTCGTCCGCGCCCAGATCATGACCCCATGTCCAGCAGATGGATTTACACCCCCAGCACTTGAAGATACTACATTACCATATCTGGTTGTATCGCCTCCATGTGCTGATCCGCGTACAGAAGTGACCATTGAAGGGCATAATTTTACACCGCTCCTTCGTGGCCCCATTAATTTTGTGCCTTTTGGTAGTGGCGTGGAATTGCAAATTGGCTCGATAGAAGTGGATGAAAATGGGGATTTCAGCCTGACCACCCGTTTATCCAATCGTCCCGCTGAGGAGATTCATGAAATCGTCGCGACGACCCGTCGAAATCTCGGTTCACCGCATCTCACTCAGACAGCCTACGATACATGGGATAAGATTGTTGAAACGGTTTTCCTGGCTTTGTTAGCGACTACATTGGGCGTGTGCTTAGCTATCCCACTGAGCTTTTTCTCTGCACGAAACTTGATGCGTGATGTAACAACTACCCTGACCGGCGCGTCCCTCTCAATGCTCCTTATTCCAATCGGGATTTACATTGGCAGTCAGATTGCGGATTGGATTTCACAAATCGCACAACCATACGACTCAAACACGCCTGTGGTGATCATTGGGATTGTTGTGGGCGGTGTCATACTCTGGCTCGCTGTGCGTTGGGCTTTGCCTACTCGTGACGTCGCCAGACCTCCTCTGCCGTTGCGGATAGCCCGTCTTGCAGTATTGATTTTGGCCGGGCTATTGTCTGTGGGCCTCTTACACTTTGTGGCCTATCTCGCCCTGACAACGGGGGAGACATTACAACCCGCGCTCGGCTCTTTAGGTTTCATTGGCCGGTTTATCCGCGATCTGGGGGATATTTTAAACATGCTCGTCAAGGCTTTGGCTGCCTTGGCTGTTGCCGGGGTCTTTAGTAGTTTTGCCGGGCGACTTGGGAATGAAATCAGTCGTAACAAAGGGATTGGATTACGGATCATCCATACCTTATTAGCTGTTGCAGCTGGTGCGATGCTTTTCTTCTTGATCGCTGCTGCAATCAATTGGTTGTACCAATTTCGTGATTGGGCGACCTTTTATTACCGAATGGCAGCGGTCGGTAGCGTTCTCGGTTTGCTCCTTTCCTTCCGCTACCAACCCACGGATTCAGTGAATACCGGAATGGTTATTTACTACATCTCCCGTACGATTTTCAATGGCCTGCGCTCCATTGAAGCCCTGGTCATGGCCATTGTTTTTGTCGTTTGGGTGGGCATTGGGCCGTTTGCTGGTTCACTTGCCCTGGCCTTGCATACTGTGGCAGCCCTCTCGAAACTGTACTCTGAACAAGTCGAGAGCATTATGGCTGGCCCGATTGAAGCCGTCAAAGCGACCGGCGCCACCCGGCTTCAAACCATCATCTACGCTGTGATCCCGCAAATTGTTCCACCTTACATTTCTTTCACGATGTACCGGTGGGATATTAACGTGCGCATGTCAACCATCATCGGGTTTGTAGGGGGTGGAGGCATCGGTTTTCTGCTCCAACAAAACATCAACCTCCTCAACTACCGCGCCGCCAGCGCGCAGATGTTTGCCATTGCCATCGTTGTCGCAACGATGGACTACATCAGTTCCTGGCTGCGTGAGCGGGTGATCTAAATTTATACCTAAATGTAATTACTCAGGTCAGAGTAGGAAATAGCCGAAAAAAGGGGCGTGTGGGAGTGTTCACTCCCACGCACCCCTTTTTTTTGGGAATTCTAAGCCCTTACCCTTAATTAAAACGCGCGATGTGCTTCGTCAGTGCATCGCACGTTTTTTTTCATGGGATGTTCATATCTCCATGATAAAATCGCCCCCATGTTCCGTAAAATATTCAAAAACCTGGTACGCTTCATCCTGACCCTGTCCGGGATGGGCGCGCTGATTCTTCTGTCACCGCAATGGTTCGCCCGGGGATATGCCGAACCCAGGATCACGACCGTTGACGGTGCATCTCCCCGCCCGGCCGCTATTGTATTTGGTGCCGGGTTGACACGCAGCGGGAACGCGTCTGCCGTGCTGCGAGATCGGATCCGCACCGCGGCTGAGTTATTTTTCACCGGAAAGGTGGATGTATTGTTGATGAGTGGGGATAATAGTGACATTAATTATGATGAACCGACCGCGATGAAAGAATACGCACTCAGCCTGGGTGTGCCAGAAGAAAAAATTGTGCTGGATTTTGCCGGGCGCCGTACATACGATACCTGCTACCGTGCCCGCGCAATTTTTGGTGTGGAAGAGGCATTTCTAGTCACCCAGGCCTTCCACCTGCCCCGAGCGCTGTTTACGTGTAACATGCTTGGGGTGAATGCGGTGGGAGTGGCTGCTTACGAAAGCCGTTACTGGGAGGGTGCGATGGAATATTGGACGATGCGTGAATATCCCGCCACGGCTACTGCGTTTTGGGATATTTTCTTCGCCCGCCCTGAGCCGATCTTGGGTAATCCCCAACCCATTTTTCCTCTCGAAGCCCAATAATTCGTATCGTTCTGTGTTGCTCAAATACATCTTGAACACGTCATTGCGAGCCGTTGGTTGAGTAGCCGCTGGTTTTTGGCGGTGTATCGAAACCAACGGCGAAGCAATCCCCGCTCGCGAGGGAGAGATTGCTTCGGTGGGAAAACCACCCGCCTCGCAATGACAGGAAAATTGTTTAAGGTGGTGCTGACCAGCACATAATTCGTATCATTCGTGTAAATTTGTGTAGCGGTCAAGAAAAGCTTGAACAGCGAGATTGCCG
The DNA here is from genome assembly GCA_035293165.1 of Anaerolineales bacterium. Lineage (GTDB taxonomy): Bacteria > Chloroflexota > Anaerolineae > Anaerolineales > JABWBV01 > JABWBV01. The sequence goes on from DATDOR010000427.1 coordinate 3,467, forward strand.
AAAAAGGAGCCAACATGACCCGCGACGAAGCTTATGCCCTGGTCAATGAATACGTCAAAAACATCAACCTCGTTCGCCATATGCTTGCTGTGGAAGCGGCGATGCGCTTTTATGCTGAGAAGCTTGAACCGGAAAACATCGAAATCTGGGGTTTGGCGGGGTTGTTGCATGATTTCGACTGGGAAATCCACCCCACACTCGATCAGCATCCCCAAGACGGCGCGCCGATCCTGCGCGAGCGCGGCGTAGCTGAAGAAATAATTCGTGCCATTCTTAGCCATGCCGATCATCTGCAAGGGGAGTTTCCCCGCCAGTCCATAATGGAAAAGGCGTTGTTTGCCTGTGACGAAATTACTGGGCTAATCACTGCGGTTGTTTTGGTGCGCCCGTCCCGTTCTATTTACGATCTGGAAGTGAAATCCGTTAAGAAAAAGTGGAAAGACAAAGCGTTCGCCGCAGGCGCAAACCGGGATGAAATCGCACAGGGTACAGAAGAATTCGGGGTATCGTTATGGGAGCATGTCGGCAACGTCATCGAAGCAATGCGCAGCATCGCGCCGGAGTTGGGGTTGGAAGGAATATAAATCCCAAAAAAGAGGAGGCCAGCCTGGACAGGCTGGCCTCCTCTTTTTTGGGAAAATCTCGTAGTTTTTCTATTGCTTCTCATAAGGTTGCCCGACGGCAGCAGGGGGGATGGCTCTGCCGATCAGTCCGGCGAGGACGATCATGGTGACGATAAAAGGCAGCATCTGCAGCCACTGGGGGGGGACAGGCACATTCAAGATTTGGAAGCGTGTACCCAGTGCGTCGGCGAAGCCGAAGAGCAACCCCCCGCCAAAAGCCCCGAAGGGTGTCCATTTGCCAAAGATCACTGCCGCCAGAGCGATGAAACCGCGTCCACCTGTCATCAGGTCATCGAAGCCTCCAACGGTTTCTAATGAGAACCACGCTCCCCCCAACCCGGCAATCATCCCGCTGATGATGACATTCCGATAGCGAGTGAAAAATACATTGATGCCGACCGTGTCAGCAGCCTGGGGGTGTTCGCCGACTGCGCGCATGCGTAACCCAAACGCGGTATAGAAAAGAATGACATGGGTGGCGATCAATAATACGAACATCATGTAGAAGATCGGTTTGTTGTTGAACAGCACATCCCCAATGAGGGGAATATTTGCCAAGCCTGGAATCGTGATGTCTGGCAAAGTGACGCGTCCGGCACGGGTGGAGAGCAAGACTTCCCGCCGCACAAAACTGGTCAGCCCAATGGCCATGATATTGATGACAGTGCCACTGACAATTTGATCGGTTTTGAAGGTAATGGAAAGCCATGCGTGGAGAAGCGCCATCAGGCCGCCGCTGAACACCGCGACCATCACGGAGAGGAACAAGGCCATATGGGTATTGTCAGGCATGGCGGGTTCAAGGAAAAAGAACGCGACAAAGCCGAAACCAGCCCCCGTCAGCATCATCCCCTCGATGGCGATGTTGATGACCCCGGAGCGTTCAGACCAGATACCTGCAATGGCTCCAATGACAATGGGGGTAGCAAGACGTAAGCTCTCTGCCAGCATCGTGATCATATTGGTTTGCTTTCCGGCAGCGGCAGCGATCAAAATGGCCGGAAAGATCAAGATTCCGTTGACCAACAGCACGAAGAAACTCACTCTTTCCCAGCGGTTGATCAAGGCAACCAATCCCCCTGCAAAGTAAAGAATGCCAGTGATGTACAGGAAAAGGGCAGTCGGGACATCCCAAAACGGAGCATCTCTCCCACTGCCAAAACGCATTTGACTGACGGTTTCACTATCAAACGAATCTGGCACACGAAGGAAAATCCAGATTCCTACGAGGATAAAAAAGGCGGCGAAAACATGGGTGCGTGTGATTTGAAAACGGCGTGTGGTCATTGGCCCCATCCTCGTGAGAAAACGACCTCTTCTTCTTTCCGGCGGGCGCGGACGCGCCACAGGCCGCGAACAATTTGGTCAGCTGCGATGAACATGACGATAAATGCCTGGATGATTTTTACCAGGTCAATGGAAAGATCAGCTCGAATTTGCATCAGGCCAGCCCCGTTGAGTAATCCGCCCCAAAGATAGGCAGCTGGGATCATGGCAAATGGGTTGGTTCTGGCAAGAAGCGCAATGGCAATGCTGTCAAAGCCGACGCCAGCGAAGAAACCAGGAGGTAAATTGTGCTGGACGCCCAAGACCTCGCCGGCCCCGGCCAGCCCGGCTAGCCCTCCACTGAGGGCCATCGCAAGGATGATATTTCGAGGGACACTGATCCCCGCATAACGGGCGGCATTTGGATTTGTTCCGACGGTCCGGATCTCAAACCCTAAGGTAGTCCGGTAAAGGAACCACCATACGAAAAACGAAGCACCAACCGCTAAAAAGAGGCCGAAATGGAGAGGAGTGTTCGCGATTTGTGGATACATCGCAAATTCGGAAATAAAAGGGGTGCGCGGCACGCTGGCATTGGTATCCAACAAGATGACCGGTTCCCGGCTCTTGATGAGCCAATCTGCAAGACGGATGGCGATGGCATTCATCATGATGGTGTTGATCACTTCGTGTGCGCCTGTCCGGGCTTTTAGAAAGCCCGGAATCCCCCCCCAGAATGCTCCTCCAACGATCCCTGCGATAATTGCCAGGGGGATGTAGATTAAGCGCGGTAAATCTTGAAGTGCTGGGTGGACGCCAACGTAAACGGCTAACAGTGCTCCGGCATAGAGTTGTCCCTCTGCACCAATATTAAAAAGGCCGCACTTAAACCCCAAAGCAACAGCCAATCCAGCCAATAAAAACGGGATGGATCGGACAATCGTATTGATCAAATTGCGTGGGATGAAAACAACGGAATGATCCCCCAGTGGTACAAGCGTGAAAACAGTCGTTTGTCCGTGCAGGGTTTCGAAAATTTGCGGATTGATGTATCCCAGTCCTGTTGCCCCTTCCAATAAGGCCTCATAAGCTGTCCCGGCTGTGGCAAGGCCAGGCCCGAGTTCTTTCAGGAAACCACCCAAGCCATCCGTATCGTAAGCTGACCGGGCTGCTTCCCAGTCGGTCCCTGCTGCAACCATGAAAAATCCCCCGAAGATCATGGCAGTGAGGACAGCCAGGAGAGGGACAATGCGAGGCCCTAATTCTCCCCAGCGAAGTCTTATTCGAGGGGAAGGAGGCGGTTGAGATTCCACTTCTTCCGGTGTACTATTTGCCATGTATGCTCCGAAAATTACGAAATTTTGTAGGATTTCCGAAAAATAGGTGAGCGTGGGGGTGTACACCCCCACGCTCACCTATTTTTCGGAAATCCTACAAAATTTCGTAATTTTCGGAGCA
>DATDOR010000428.1:0-4829 GCA_035293165.1 Anaerolineales bacterium
ACCATTTTCATTTCTTGATCCGGATACGGAATTTGGAAGGCCTACCTTTTCAGGGACGGCATTCTTCGGATAGTCACCCCTCAGGAACGGCGTTGCTTATCTCGTCTGGCGAACAACTGTGCTTTCCGGTAGAGCAACGCCGTTCCTACAGAATTAACTTATGAGCCGCCCCAAAAAACAAGAAGTCCTTGTTGCCCTCCTCCGCGAAGTCTCCGACCTCGCCATCCTCGAATTGGAAGAATGGTATCGCATCCCGCTAGATAAGGCGCCCAAATGGCGTCCTCAATGGCTGGCGTTTTACCAACCCAAAGCCTTCAAGGAAAATGCCTACCGCATCGAATATTATGGGCGTGTCGAAAAAATAGATGTCGTACCCCGTAGAGAATTAATCAACGAATTTGAAAGCGCAAAATCCGATAAGCTGTACTGGCGGATTCAACTCGAAAAACTTGAGAAACTCGAAAACCCCATTATCAGCCTCATTCCCCGGCGGCTGTTGTTTGTCCCCACCACCTGGGAAAAATTTTCGAAGGCTGAATTCATCAATGATATTTTCGATGACAGTCCGCTCGAAGATGAATTATGGCGCATCCTGAAACGGGAAAACATCCGGGCAGAACGGCAGTGGGAAGTCAAAATTGGGAACCGTTTCTTTTATCTGGACTTTGCCATTTTCTGTAAAAAGGGGCAGATAGATGTTGAAGCGGATGGCGATACGTTTCACCGGGCCACAAAAGAACAGATAGACGCCGACCTTGATCGCAACAATCAACTATACAAGGCCAACTGGCAGCCGTTGCGGTTCAGTTCAAGACAGATACGAGTGAATCATGGCAAGTATGTGATTGAAGAAATTGAATCCAGTATCAACAGACTGGATGGCTTGAAACGGGATAGCAGAGTCTTTTATCCAAAAGCGGGCGCACAGCAATTGAGTTTGTTTGAAGACCAGGCAGATTATCTAATTGAGGATGACGAGCCGGATTTGGATTGAGCTTCCCTCCTAAAAATCATACTCGACCATGACAACCACCTGCACGCGCACCCCGACGGAAAAGACCCTGCTCCAACGATCACTACGACGGACAGGCAGCTTGACCGGTTGGTGTGTGAGTTGTACGGGTTGGCGGAGGATGAGATGGGGATTGTGGAGGGATGAGGGATAAGTGTGTAAAAAAAGAGAGACTGACGAGGTCGTCAGCCTCTCAGAAAAACCTTGATTAGCGTTTAGGGTTGCTGGAAGATAAAGTCGTTCGAACCTGCCTGATAGGCATGCCGTACCTGGGCATTGTCAAAAACGGCCAGCCCAAAGTAATACGTCGCAGTCAAATCATCGAATTGAACGTCGAATTCCGAGCCTGTGGCCAGTTTCCGGCTGAATTCAAGAGTCCATTTACCATCCGCATACTGCCAGGTGGCGGAGATGTCACCCCGATCCCCGGTGAAGGACGCAATAATGATGCTGGAGAGCAGATCGCCCGCCACAAACAGCGAGTCGTCGAAGGGGACTTTTTCCGAGTCCAGAATGTAGCCAGGGGCGCCATCTTTACTGCCGCCGCCTGGGGGCATAAAGGCGGGCATATCTTTCGCTTCGGTTTCGTTGTTCACATATCCGCCGCCATCTTTTGGATCAGGATGGCGTCCGGCCTCGGCGGTTTCGGGGGAGTATTGGGTATGGTCGAGATATTGATCGTCAATCTGGCCCAGGTTGCGGACGGATTTCCAGTGCCAGATGTCTCCGAGTTGACCTTCTGCTTCGGTGTACTTATTCCCGAAAGGCTTCACATCCGGGTTTTCGCCGTCATGGCAGGCGGTAAAACAGCCTCGTTGTTCAAAACCCGGGATGGAATTGGCAATGGGCCAGATGATTGCCAGTTTGTCTTCATAGTACAGGTTGTTATCGCCGCCTACATCATTGGGATCACTTAACTTGATCCAGGTGCCGTCTTCCTGTTTTTGCCAGGGGGCGCGCACAAAACTTTGAGTTGGGTCTTCCCAGGTGACGACGAAATACACCATATCGTCTTTGTAAACAGAACGAATTTCAACGACGCCCTCTTCAAAAGCATTGGCCCCAGCCCCGACTTCGATCAAAAGGGGTTGAGCGTTTTCCCACGCGGCATCATCGGCAACCCCATCCAGTACAGGAGCAGTTTCCGCGTTGAAAGACATCAGGGTATCTTCGGGGACGACGATGGCAGTCGGTTCTGGTGTGGGTGTGTTGGTGGGAACCTCTGTCGGTGTTGGTACTTCGGTGGGTACATCAGTCGGCACAGCAGTAGGTTCTTTCGTGGGTTCGACAGTTGGTGGTTCCTCAGTTGGAGTTTGAACCGCCGCTGGGGCGCAGGCACTCAGAATTAAGGCCAGTACCATGAACGCATTAAGCAAAATAATTTTTGATCTCATCAGAATCTTCTCCTCAATTGGGTGGTATTATGGGGTGTTTTACCCATATCAAATTGGGTAGTTCAACCCATTAATACCCCAATTTTAGTGAAAGCATGCTGTTTAGATAGTGACAAACATCATAATTAAGCCGGGACATCCATCACTTGAAGCCCTTGTCTCAAGCTGGCTTACCCACCCTGCACCAGCAGCTCGCCGCCGCTCGCACGCCCACCGAAAAGACGATGATTCAACGGCAGATCGCGATGACGGAGAGGCAGATTGATCAGCTGGTTTATGAGCTGTATGGTTGGACAGAGGAGGAGATCAAGATTGTGGAGGGATGAGGGCGGAAGGATGAAACAATCAACACGGAGACGCGGAGTTCACGGAGTTTTTAATCAATTTTTCTCCATGTTCTCGATGTCTCCGTGTCTGGAATTTTTCTCTCACTTACGGTGAAGATAGAGCAACTTCGGGAAGTTGCTCCTATTTTCGCCAAAAAATCGGGCTTCACATGCCACTTTACTGATTGAATTGGCCTGCATGCGATTGCTCTATGGTATTCTAAAGAGCATCGAAAAAAACCTGCTCCAACGATCACCACGACGGATCATTTGATTGACAAGCTGGTGTTTGAATTGTATGGGCTGACGGAGGAGGAGATTGGGATTGTGGAGGGAGGCTGAGAAACCGGGTTTTTGCCCCGCGAAATGTGAAGATAGAAAGGAAAGAACCCCTTGCAAATTGTGAGTCAGGATTAGCAAAGAAAAAACCCGGTTTCTGCCCTGCAAAGTGAGACGTCGAATGAAAATGTCTCAGAGGTGAGATTTGAAATGAGTTATCTAGCCAGAGAACAAGAACTCGACAAAGCCATCGTCTTTCTCATTCAGGCGTTGACCACCCAGGAACCCTATCCGCGCGTTGTCATCACGCACAGCCTTCGGGTCGGCTTGTATTTGGAACAGCAACGCCACCCCCTGCCTGTTGTCCTCGCAGGCCTTTTGCATGATGTCGTTGAAGACAGCCCGATACCTCTTGCCACTATTGCTGAGGAGTTTGGGGAAGAGGTCGCGAGTCTGGTCGCAGCCAACACCGTTGACCCTTCACTCGACCCGCTTGAACGATCGGTCGAGTCCTACCAGCGCTGTAAACAACTGGGGAAACCCGCTTTGCTGATCAAAGCAGCGGACATCCTGGACAATGTGCAGCACTATCTGGGGGATTCCAAACCCGAGTTGCGCGGGTGGTTAAGCCAGACTCTTCAAACATTTCTGGCCCTATCTGCGCCTGAACTCGCCAACGAGCCGGTGTGGCAGAGTCTTAGGGATCAACATCAAGCGTTGGTCGAGTCACTTTCCTAGCCTGACTGGAAACCGGTACACCACCGCCCTCACACGGAAAAGACTCTGCTCCAACGATCACTACGACGGATAGGCAGCTTGACCGGTTGGTGTGTGAGTTGTATGGGTTGACGGAGGAGGAGGTGCGGATTGTGGATGGGAAGAACCAGGATCAAACTTGAAAGGAGATAAGCGGTTGAAGCAAATTCCAAAAACAGAAAACCCCCTGGTGCTTAGAACGGACTTCTCCAACCAGGCTGCCTGGGAAAAAATCTGCGCAACACTCCGAAAGCCTATCGAACTGCGACATCTCTTCCTGATTATCCACTCCTCGTTGTCAACTTGTACGAAGAATATGGGCGCGAATTCCGTGCCATCCCATCGCAGATCCAGGGGATTGAGAACAACCTTTCGATTGCAAACATGGACTTTGAGGAATTTGCCGATTCCGTGGATGAAGACGGAGTTTTTCGCGGCTTCCCGGAAAGCTGACTCAAGTGGTTAGTTGAAAGAAATTTAAAATATGTTTGGAGTCCTTTGCCTATAGTATCCGGCATGATCAATAGAGTACCCCATGAATCATACATCCGGCTTCGATGATCCTAAGCGGTTGGTTGAACAAGGCTACGACAAGGTAGCTCACAGCTACGCGCGTCTTGAAGAAGAGACAGAGTGGCCCCGAATGCAGTGGCTCAGGAAAATGCTGAACCAGTTGGAACCCGGCTCATCCGTGCTCGACCTGGGTTGTGGGTCAGGCGATCCGGCGGACGTTGAAATTGCACAAGAACCATTATTCGCATGATGATTGCACATGACCTCTACCATGCGGGGGAAATCAACCATCTTCGCGCTTTGTTGCGTGGGACGGATCGGTGGCCCTATGAATAGCGCTGACCGCAGAATAGGCAGTAATGCCATACCGTTCCTGGGTCAAAACAAAACTTCGCCTCTCAAGGAGGCGAAGTTTTTATTCCCCTTGTGCGTGCTATAATCCACACGTCTTCAGACTTTAAAACACGAAGAAAGTGTTTTGGTCAACAGTAGTATGAACACCCGAAAAAAAGGTGTGTTTGGGGGTGTACACCCCCAAACACACCTTTT
>DATDOR010000429.1:0-11398 GCA_035293165.1 Anaerolineales bacterium
GGACCACTTCACCCAAAAGGGGAGATAGACGACGAAATCCTCTTGCAGCCTGGCTTTTTGGGGCAGGTCGCGAGCGATGGCCATGCTCTTGGTGAAGAAGGTTTTGGTGGCTTGCAGGGCTTGATTGCGTTCAATCCGCAGGGGGACTTGATACCGGCGCAGGCCGCGTTCCCCGCGTACATAGGAACGCATCTGGCAGTAGGGACATTCAACAATCGCCTGTCCTTCCGGGATGGGGACGATGCCCCCGCAGTTGGCGCAGGAAAGGCCGTGGAGTGCGTCTTTTTCGGTCATGTTACACCTTCGCTGCCACCCACGCGGCCAGCGCAAAGAACACCCCTGCTGCGAGGATGCCTGACCCGACACAAATCGCCAGCCCGATCCCCAAGCCTTCTTCATTCCAACCAAGCGTAGCAAATACAGGGATGGCGGCAAGAATGAGAAAGGTGACAAGCGTCAACCCGGCAATGGACAGATAAGGCGTTTCGTCTTTCGCGGGGAAGATATTGGCGAGGGTTTTGCCGGTGGCCGCTTCGACGAGCGCAGTGTACTGCTGTCCGTTGAACGCGTATTTGTAGTTAAAAACCGGCAGGTGAACCAGCGCGCTTTCTGCGACTTCTTGAGGGCGGACACCTTGCGTGAGCATCCAGGCCTGGGCTGCCTGGAGGGGGACGGTAGGCTGGCGGGCATCGGCGTCCGCCTGGTGGTCGTAATTCCGCAAGTCTCCAGCGGGAAGCTTGAGTCTTTTCAGTTCGCTGATCGAGGTCGCGGCGGCTGGCTGGAGCCAGATTTGTTCGTTTCCCCCCGCGTCGCGCCGTTTGAAGTACCACATCGGGAAATATTCGAACGTCACTCCCGCGAGTTTCGCTTTTTTGTCCAGGTCTTTGACCGTGTCATTCCCGGCCATCCAGCGCGTGAGGAAAGTCCGGGCTTTGGGTTCGTCCATCGTCGGGGCGAGGTACCAGTGAAAGACGACTTGCGATTTGTCCAGGTAAACGGTGGAGTTGCAAAACGGGCAGGTGATAAAAAGCTGCCCCTGATCGGGATGCAGTTCTCCGCCACATTGGGTGCAGAGAAATTGGGTGGTGGGTGCGGCATTGGTCATGGGCGTATTATAATCAGTATTCGGTGACCAGTATTCAGTTATCAGTGAAGAACACACTGCAAACTGAATTCTGAAAACAGAACGCTGAACACTGGAGAAACCCATGTCTAACCCCCGTAAAACCCATCCCGTTGAAGTCGCCGGTATCCGGCGTGAACTCCCCCTGTTTGAAGTTGCCCCTGGTGTGTGGATTGCCGTGCTCAATATTTTGGGCGACACCGAATTTGTCCAGGCGTGTGCCAGAGAACTGGCTGCCAAACTCGATCCTGATAAGTATGATGTCCTCGTGACGGCGGAAGCGAAAAGCATCCCGCTCATTCATGCCTTATCCGTGGAGACCAACAAACCTTACGTTGTCCTCCGCAAACATTACAAACCTTACATGGGTGTGGCGATTACTGCAGAGACACTGTCGATCACGACCGGCAAACCTCAAATGCTCTATCTGGACGAGAAAGACCATGAACTGATTAAGGAAAAACGCGTTGCCCTGCTGGACGATGTCATCAGTACCGGCTCCACTCAGAAAGGGATGCGAAGTGTAATCGAGAAGGCCGGGGCAAAGGTGACGGTTGAAGCGGCGATTTTTACCGAGGGTGACCCGGCAAAGTGGGCGCATATTGTCTCGCTGGGGCATTTGCCGGTGTTCACGGATTGATACCCCTCCCCGCAGGCAGAGGGAAAGTTAGGAAATGGGAAAACAAATCAGCACAACCATCGGGGGTGAGGAGAGTGCGGAAGGTGGGAAGTTCACGGAAGGCGTTAAAGAGGCGTTAACAGTCTGGTATGATCGGGGAGAATGAATACTCAAATTTTACTGGTTATTTTGGTGGTGCTGGCGTTGTTTTTCGCTTTCGTGAATGGGTTTCATGACACAGCCAACGTGGTGGCGACGATTATTGCTTCGCGAGCAATGACTCCACGGGCCGCCTTGCTCATTGCAGCAGCAGCGAATTTTGTTGCACCGTTTCTGTTTGGCGTGGCAGTGGCAAAGACGATTGGGACAGAAGTGGCTTCCCCAGAAGCGATGACGATTGCAGTGGTGGCGGCAGCGTTGATTGGGGCGACAGTTTGGAATCTGGCGACGTGGCGGCTGGGTATCCCGTCCAGTTCGTCCCACGCGTTGATCGGGGGTATTCTAGGCGCGGTAGCAGTAGGGTCAGGGCTTGAAGTGATCCATGCCGAAGGGTTGTGGTTGATTGCGATCGCATTATTTATCTCGCCGGTGATCGGTTTTGTTGTGGGGGCAGTGCTGATGCGGTTAATCTTGTTTTTCGCGCGGGGCGCCTCGCCCGGGGCCAATCTTTTCTTCAAATATGCCCAATTACCGACTGCCATTATCCTGGCGCTCAGTCATGGGACGAACGATGCCCAAAAAGCGATGGGGATTATCACCCTGGGCTTGGTAGTACTGGGGTTTCAGAAGGATTTTGTGGTTCCAGTTTGGGTGATTCTCGCCTGCGCAGCGGCGATTGGGGTTGGGACGGCAGCTGGGGGGTGGCGCATCATCCACACATTGGGGGGGAAGTTTTACCGGATCCGCGCAGTGCATAGTTTTGCGTCGCAGTTGGCTTCGGGGGCGGTGATTTTGGGGGCGTCTCTGGTCGGCGGCCCGGTGAGTACCACGCAGGTGGTCAGTTCGGCCATTTTGGGGGCGGGGGCCGGGCAACGGGTGTCGCAAGTGCGTTGGGGAGTGCTCAAGGATATTTTGGTGGCGTGGCTGCTCACTTTGCCTGCTTCGGCGGGGTTGAGCGCATTGATTTATTTTCCGGTTAATTATTTGATAGGAGTTTCGTGATGGGTGTTGCTGAAGTGTTCAAACGAAAGAAAAAAGAAGATAAGTTTGTCCAGTTGCTCATTGATCAGGGGCAGGCCACGGTCGAAGGACTGCGCCTGCTGGAGAAATGGGTCAAGAAGGACCCCCTGGCAGAAAAAGCCGTGGAACAAATGCGTCGCAAGGAATCGGAAGCCGACGAAATCCGGCGGATTCTGATTGATGAGTTGCACAACACCTTCATCACCCCGCTCGACCGGGAGGACATTTTCAAGCTTTCTCTCCACATTGACGACATGCTTGATTATGCGTACAGCGCCGTCGAGGAAATGCAGTTGTTGGAAATTGAAGCTGATCCCCACCTGATTCAAATGGTTACACACATCCGCGAAGCCGCCGAGGAAATCTGGCTGGCGGTACAGCGGCTGAGTGCGAATCCCCGCGTGGCTGCCGACCACGCTTACCGCGCCCGCAAGCTGGAAAATCTGGTCGAACACCAATATCGCGTGGCGATCAGTGAATTATTCAAAAAGACTAAAAGTGTGGAACAGGTGTTGGACGTGTTTCGCCGCCGGGAAATTTACCGGCACATCTCGAACATGGCCGCTCAGGTCAATCAGGCAGCGGATGTCATGGGGATGATTGTGATGAAAGTGACCTGATCGCTGCTGGGAGGGGAATTATCCCCGATATTCCCGAACACTCCACATCTCTCGCCCTACCAGTTTAAAGGCCCCGCGCTCGGCCTCGGCTTTGATTTTCGCTTCATCCAATGTGTGCAATTTCCCATCTCGATACAGCCACTGCCCATCCACCATCGTATGGGTGACATCGGCAGCTTTCGCGGCGTGGACGATGTTCGCGACCAGATCATGGCGCGGGAGTAAATGGGGTTTATCCGTATCAATCAGGATCAAATCTGCGGCTTTGCCAGGGGCGAGCACACCCGATCCAGGGAAGCCCATCGCGCGAGCACCGTTAAGGGAGGCCATCCGCAACGCGTCGTCGCCGGGGATGGCCTCGGGGTTGCGCTGTTCGTGTTTTTGCAGGATGACTGTCTGGCGAATAACGGCCAACATGTCCATGTCTGCGTTTGAACCGGGACCGTCCGTACCAAGGGCGAGGTTGATCCCATGCGCAGTAAACCGTGACAGGTCGTTAACGCCCATCGCCAGTTTCATGTAGGTAATCGGGGTGTGTGCAACGGTCACATGACGACGGGCAAGGATTTCGAGGTCTTCGTCGCTCACTACCAGACAGTGCGCGGCGATGCAATTTCCGTCAAAAATGCCCAGTGATTCCAGATGGGCAACCGGCGTTCTGCCGTATGTATGTAAGGAATTTTCCACCTGTTCCTGGGATTCGGAAACGTGCAGGTGAACGGTTAGATTTCGCTGGAAAGCGATCTCCGCGACCCGCTTGAGAAAATCCGGCGGGCAAATGTAAGGGGAGTGTGGCCCCAGAAGCAGTTGAATCCGCCCGTTAGCCTCCCCCTGCCAGCGTACGATAAATTCCAGCGTACCGTCCAGGTTGGTGCCCACCTCGTGTTCATCCCCAATCCCGAATACACACCAGGTCAGCCCGGCCTTCATCCCCGATTGTTGAACGATTTCCGCAACCCGATCCATATAGAAGTAATGATCGTTGAAAGCCACCACCCCACCCCGGATCATTTCGCAAGCTGCCAGTGCTGCACCCCAATACACATCATCGGGTGTGAGCGCGGCTTCAGCCACCCAGATTTTCTCATTCAACCACCGGTCGAATGGCAGATCTTCTGCCCAACCGCGCTCGTAGGCCATTGGTGCATGGCAGTGGGCGTTGAAGAACCCTGGCAAAGCCACATGGTTGTAACCGTCCACTGTTTCATCAGGAACGAAATCGCCGGGGATGTCTCCAATGGCGACGAGAGTCTTCCCTTCAACGGCAATAGCGCTGTTTCTCCATACCGTTCCCTTTTCGTCGAGGGTGATAATGTCTACGTTTTTGATGAGTGTTTTTGTCATGGGTGTACTCCCTTGGACAATAAGATAAGTTCTTCTCTTCGTTTACGGGGTTTGATCGATTCTTCGGGGAACTCACGGTGGCGCAGGTGAAACCCGCGCTTGCCGAGGGCCTCTACCAGTTCATCCGGTGAAACTGCAAACGGCGGCCCGCCCTCGTGGTCGCTGACCGGGAACATCAACCCGATAAACATTCCCCCAGGTTTGAGCAACCAATTCACCACATCCGCATAATCAATGCGGCGAGCGGGGTCAATTGCACAGTATGTGACATATTCCAGAACATAATCAAACGCCCCTTCAAAAAAGGATGGTAAATCGAAAAAATCGGCTTTAACAATGGCAACGGGCGCGTCCGGTTCCGTGAGCAGATGCATCTCCCGGATCGCATCCGACGCGAAATCCACCGCCGTGACAGTAAACCCATGCCGGGCGAACAGCCGCGCGTCATACCCCCGCCCCGCGCCGGGGACGATCATTTTGCCAGGGGGAAAGTCCCCGCTTTCGGCTAAACGGCAAAAGACAGGAGTATAGCCGCCCAAGTCCCAGTGTGTGGCGTTATTCCGATAGGCAGATTCCCAAAATTGGGTTGAATTGACGTTAGACATTAATCCATTTGCGGCGGGCCTTGTCGGATGTGTATGAGCAAGTCCTCGTAGGAGTCTTTTTGACGAAACAGGCTTTCCAGCCACCAGGTCATTCCCACCTCGGCGAAGGGACGAAGTTTTTTACGGACTTGTTTTTGAGTCTCCCCATGCGAGTAGCCCGCCATTACGATATCGAAGGGATCATCGGTTGTGCGATGTTGTTGGATGAAGGCGCACATATCGCGGAGGTCATTGGCGGTCAACGCACCGTTGTGTTTGAGGGGGAAGACGCCATCATAGCGGGCCGCTCGGTGGAATGGAGCGGGATTCGGCCAGTAGCCGCCCACCCAGATCGGGATGCGGGGTTGTTGGAAGGTCGCCGGGCGAAAGATCATTTTGTCGAGTTGGTAGTGTTCGCCCTGGTAACTGAAAGGGGAACCTTTCCACAACCCAGTGAGGATCTCCAGTCCTTCATCGAGTTTTTCCGCGCGAACACGGCGATCTGCATCTTCCCCAAAAGCAGCGAACTCAGCTTGATCAGGTGCGCCAAGACCGACCGAGAGGGTCAACCGGCCCCCGCTCAAATGGTCAAGCGTGATCGTTTCGCGGGCGAGTTTCCACGGGCGGCGGCGGGCGATGGGGGTGACGGTGGTTCCCAGGCGGATGCGTTCGGTCGTCATCACCATCGCGGCCAGGGCAACCCAGGGATCGACCATCGGGTTTTTGGTGGTTCTGCCGCCCAGGATGTGATCCCAGAGAAAGAAGCCATCCCATCCGGCGGTTTCTGCTTCAGCGGCGAGTTTGGACAGGGCGCGGGCGTTGATGGCTTTGCCGTAGTTAGAGAGGTAGAGGCCAAATTTGAGTTTCATCTTGTAGCTTAATCAAATTTATTGTCGTTTTATAACAATACGCTTAGGCTGAGTCATTTGTTTACCATAGAGGTTCTGGTGTTTCTTTATTTTGCCATGAATTGACCATTTTGGCTCTTTGTTATCCGTACCTGTGAAACAGTTCACTCTCGAAATCGGATCACTTCACTGACGAATCTATGATGGATGAGTAAGATAGGAACAATCGTTTCTATATCAACCGGGAGAAAATCATGTTTCACGCAAATCTTGTCCACGAACGTATTCAGAACGCGATAGATGAAGGCAGCCAATCTCAAATGGTTGCCCGGGCTCGCCGGGATAAATTTCACAAGAATCGATGGAGCTTGAAACAATTTGGGCAACTTCCAGTATATGCAAAAACCCCCCGAATGATTTTCCATCACCTGTTTGCATTGCCTGGACACAAAAATCAACCCCTCTACTGAGGGGTTGAAGAATTTAGGGGTATCTGTTTCTTGTCTACAAAAATCCAGACTTTCGCGTTCTAGTTTTCCACAACCGCTGCTTCCAAAGACAAAACCGGCGGTAGGTAATCCGCCAGCACCCCCCAGTTATCCCCGCCATCGCGGCTGTAGAAAATCTGTCCGGTGCTTGTGCCGACATAAATGCCCGCATCGGCGTAGGTGTCGGTGGCCATGGCCTCACGGAGGGCGACGAGATGGGCATGTTGGGGCAGGCCGTTGGTGAGGGGTTCCCAACTCTCGCCCCGGTCGCGGGTGCGCCAGACGACGAATTTGCCTTCGATGCTGACACGGTATTGATCGGCTTCTTCGGGGACGATGTAGGCGGTGTTGGGGTCGTGGGGGTGGACAACGATAGGAAATCCGAAACGGGAGGGGAGCTTGCCTTCGCCAATGTCAATCCAGTTTTCCCCACCATCATCGCTGCGATACATACCGCAGTGATTTTGCTGGTAAATCCGCTCAGGATGGCTGGGGTGCATGGCAATCTTGTGAACGCACTGCCCGTATTCGGGATATTTTTCGGGGCTGAAATCGGCCAGGACATTTTTGTTGCGGGGGTTCCAGGTCTTGCCGCCATCGTTCGTGTAGTAACAGCCGCCTGTGGAGACGGCGATCCACATCCGGTTGTGATCGGTGGGATGGGGGAGGATGGTGTGCATACACAGGCCGCCCGCGCCAGGGAAAAACGTGCCCCGGTGGGGATGATCATAAAAGGCTTCGTTGATCTGCCAGGTCTCGCCCCGGTCAGTGGATTTGAACAAGGCGGCGGGCTGGACACCCGCGTAGAGCACGCCAGGTTCGTCCGCGCGGCCGGGGGCGATGTGCCAGACTTTATCTACTTTTTCAGGTTTCCCTTTGATGCTGTCCATGTCCATCGCTTCCGGGACGGTTCCAGCAGGACGGCCCGAGGCAGATGGACGCTCGAAAGCGGGGGACTTTCCGGCCTGGGTCCAGGTCTGCCCCCAATCGTCGGAGTAGTGGGTGCTTGGGCTGAAGGCATCATGGGCAGCGGCAACATGGATCCGGTTATCACGCGGGTCGAGACGCATGTGCATGACATTCCAGGCTTTGAAATGCAGGGGGCTGACATCCCATTTCTGGCGGGATTCATCACTGGTATAAATCAAACCGCCTTTTCGAGTTCCGACAAATAGCATAACTTTTCTCATAGCAACCTTCCTTTCCTGGAAAATATGTTCTATATTTATACCGGATTTGTAACTACTCAGCCTGGAGTGGAAAGTTCCGAAAAAAAGGGATGGGTGGGGGATGTACATCCCCCACCCATCCCTTTTTTTCGGGGATCTTCTCTGTACTGCCTGAGTAGTTACCTTTTTGGGACATCTGCTCTATGATAAACCGGAGAGATGTCACTTTCTCTCATTAGAGTTAAGAGTAAAGTGAAAATCTGACCCGTAACTTTCTGTAGATTATTCCGACTGAACATTTGTACGTTGCATCTATAACACAAGACCAACTCTGGCGCCCATGCGACGACAACACCCTTTTCACTCTCCGACCGGCATCGTTTTGACTTTGTTCTTGACGATTACTTTGGCATTGCTTTTGTGGTTTACCGGTGGGCAAATGTTCAGTCCAGGGCCGTTGACGGCTAAGGCCCAGGCCGGGAAGTCCCTCGGTGGAGTGGCTTCCCATGCAGAGATCAAATCGTGTAACACATGCCACCAACCCCTTGAGACAGAACAAGCCGCATTATGCCTGGAATGTCACACGGGAGTTCAGGAACAATTGACGAAAGCAACCGGATTACACGCTCGAATGAATGTAGAAACCCCCTGTTTTGCCTGTCACCCCGATCATCGCGGGCGAGATTTTGACCCCACCCTGGCCAGGTTGGAGGACTTCGACCATTCGATCACCCGGTTCAGCCTGATCTGGCATCAGGTGGATTATGACGCGGCTCCGTTGGAATGTGCTGACTGCCACATGGGAGAGGATTTCAGTGTGAACCCGCAAGCCTGCACGGATTGCCACATTGGGCGCGATGCGCCTTTTATGGCGGAGCACCAGCAAGATTTTGGGACCGATTGCCTGGCCTGTCACGATGGAGCGGATCGCATGGTGGACTTTGATCACCACCAAACGGATTTTCCGCTTGAGGGGAAACATTCCAGTACAAAGTGCGCCGCTTGCCATGTTGAAAATCAATTTGAAGGCGCGTCCGCCCGATGTGTCTCCTGCCATGCTGAGCCTGCTATTCATGCTGGATTGTTCGACCCACAATGCGACGCCTGCCACACTCCCGGCGGCTGGACCCCTGCTACCCTCGGTAGCGCCGCTTTCGATCACACCCAACGTTTTAGCCTGATCCATCACAAAACAGACTTTTCCGGCGCAATTCTCAACTGTGCCGCCTGCCACCAAGCCAGCCTGGAAACGGTAGACCTCAATGTTTGCACTACCTGCCATACACAAGCCGCTCCCGTCTTTATGGCCGAACACCAGCAGCAATATGGGACCAACTGTCTGGATTGTCATGACGGTGTTGATCGGATGCACGACTTCGACCATGCCAGTTTCTTCGTCCTTGAGGGACGCCACGCAGAAATTGAATGTGCGGCCTGTCACGTTGACCAGAAATTTGCCGGGACGCCCTCCGAGTGTGCTCAGTGCCACGCGGAACCCGCCATCCATGCCGGATTGTTTGGCGTGCAGTGTGGAAATTGCCACAGCACCGCGGCCTGGACTCCCGCCAGCCTGAAATCTCACACAATCCCACTGGATCATGGTGGTGAAGGGATGATTGCCTGTGAGACCTGTCACCCCACATCCTATGTCCAATACACCTGTGACGCCTGCCACGAACCGGTAGAAATGAAAAACAAGCACAACAAAGAAGGCATCTTCGACATCACCAATTGTGTGGAATGCCACCCCACCGGGCTGAAAGAAGAAGGTGAATCTGGAGAAGGCGATTAGTTTATTCCCCCTATCCCTTCTATTCGGAGAGGGGATAGAGGTGGAGAACGGAAGAAGGATGTTATGAGAAAATTTTTCTTGCGTGCTACGCTCCTGACAGTTTTGCTCGCCATCTTAGGCGGCGTCTTAATGCTGTTCTTGTCTCAGGTTCGGCCATTTCGCCCGGGTAATGTTGTCTTTCCTGTTCAATACCTGGCTGAACGGCAGCGTTCTGGACTGACTGTCGATTCCCTTAACCATGCCAGTTACGAACTTACAATTTTGGGACGCCGGATTGATGATCTCATTGCCCGGACGGGTACGCGCCACGAATTGACGGCAGTTCGTTACCTTGATCTGGCGCTCGATCACGCCGCCGAAGCTGTGGCCCGTGCTGTTACAGATCATCCTGAAGCCGAAGCCGAACTTCGTATCCGTCTTCTCGCCCTTGTGCGGCAGTTTCAGGAAGCTCTTGCTGCGCTGCAAATTGTACCCGAAGAGAATCCTGATATTTACCAGGCTTTACAAGCGAAAATAAAGACTCTGGCGTTGATACTTGAAAATGAAACGGCTGATCTGACCAATTTGGAGCGTCTATCTACCATAAAAGTTGATCCGTCTACTTCCGTGGATCAGTCCCCAACACCCGCGGGAGTGAGTTTATTAGCCCCCCAGGGCATTCCCTTCCCTGAAGGCAGCGTTGCTGCTCAACATTCCTTTTATCCTCTGGTGGGCCAACATGCCCTGCTGGAATGTACAAGTTGCCACGTGAACGAGCAATATGCCGGGACTCCCACGCAGTGTGTAGTCTGTCACCAGAATAAGGCGCCGTTAAACCACTTTGAAGGGGATTGTGCTACCTGTCATACTCCGCTTTCCTGGCAGGATGCTACATTCGACCATGCACTTTACGGTGCGACGGATTGTGTTTCCTGCCATACCGGAGACAAACCTGCCAATCACTTCGATGGGCAGTGTTCTGCCTGTCATACTACAACGGCTTGGAAACCAGCCTCATTCGACCACAGCCTGGTTAATGCTACGGACTGCCAATCCTGTCATAGTGATGATGCTCCCCCGAACCACTATGCTGGACAATGTTCTGCCTGCCACAATACCAGTAGTTGGGCAAATGTCAATTTCGACCACAACGTGGTCAATGCCACCAATTGCCAGTCTTGCCATGGTAGCGATGCGCCTGCCAACCACTATGCTGGGCAGTGTTCAAATTGCCACACCAGCACTTCAAACTGGGGCAGTGTCAGCTTCAACCATACCGGACAAACCGATTGCCAGGCCTGCCACGGTGGAGATGCGCCTGCCAACCACTATGCGGGGCAATGTTCGAATTGCCACACCAGCACGTCAAACTGGGGCAGCGTCAGCTTCAGCCACACTGGACAGACCAATTGTTCCTCCTGCCATACGCCCCCCGCGAACCATTATGCCGGGCAGTGCTCCACCTGCCACAACACGAGCAACTGGAACGATGCCAGCTTCAACCATACCGGACAAACCGATTGCCAGGCCTGCCACGGTGGAGATGCGCCTGCCAACCACTATGCAGGGCAATGTTCGAATTGCCACACCAGCACGTCAAACTGGGGCAGCGTCAACTTCAGCCACACCGGACAGGCCAATTGTTCCTCCTGC
>DATDOR010000430.1:0-3742 GCA_035293165.1 Anaerolineales bacterium
CTGGCGAGCGGCTGTATACCCAGTATTGCGCCGCCTGCCACGGAAAGGACGGCGAAGGCAACCTCGCGCTTGAAGCCCCCGCGCTGAACAGCACAGGAACCATCTGGCAGTTTACCGATGGGGAACTACAACGCGCTATCCTGACGGGCGGTGAAATCATGCCTAAACACGAACAGTTCTTGACCACCACCGAAGCGGCGGATATCATTCAGTACATGAAGACCTGGTGGACGGACGAACAGATGGCTGGGCAGCAGGTGTTAAGTCAGGATGATCCGTTGCAGCCATAGCTCGAAAATCGAGAATCGAAAATTGAGAATAGTATGCCGACAACTATTTCCACTCATCCCACCCTCACCTTTCGTGAAAAGCTGATTATTTTCCTGCAAGATTACGGTGTGCAGTTAGCGTTTGGGCCTGCGCTGGCCGCGCTGCTGGGCAGCTTGTATTTCAGTGAAATTGCGGGATTTGAGCCGTGCAAACTGTGCTGGATTCAACGAATTCTGATGTACCCGCTCACCATCATTCTCCTGGTGGGGATTTTCAACCAGGATGATCTCATACCCAAATACGTGCTGCCGTTTTCCATTACCGGGATGGGCGTGTCGTTGTATCACTACCTGCTGCAAAATCACGTCTTTGGCCCGGAAAGCAACTTCTGTGCGGTCGGCGCATCCTGTGTGACGCGGTATATCAATCTGATGGGGTTTATCACCATCCCCTTCCTGGCGCTGATTGCGTTTACGATGATCAATGTCTTGATCGTGGGGGTTGCTTGGGCAAACCGGTATGAGATTGAGGGAGACGAGGAAGATTAAGGCTTCACAACCACTGGCATCCAAATCGCATAAGGTAAGGAGATCATGTTCGCCAACACAGGATCATGATCGGATGAACGTCTGGGAACCGAATCATCCCCTTCCCAGGAAACGGGGTAATCGGCGTTGAGATGAGCAATAAAGGGGAGCAGCACTTCGCCTGAATTGGAAATCAAATTTGGGCTGACAAGCACGTGGTCCATAATCTGCGAAACCCCTCGAAAAATGTATGTGTACGCGCTCGCGTGGGGAACCAGGGACATCAGATTGGTCAACCCCGCAGCGGTCAACATCGCCAAAGGTTGGGAGTTGGGGAAATCATTGAAGTCCCCCAGCGTGAGCACCTCCGCGCCTGGATCGAAACCCAGCACTTCCAAATATAACCCGGCCACAAACTGTGCTTGCGCGAGCCGCCGGGGGAGCGTGTATTGAATAAAGTCGGTGTCTTCGGATTTAGATTTGAAATGGACTGTGATAACCCACAAATCGCGCACCACCCCACTCCCCCCGCAAACCGCCTCACACACGTCCACATGCACCAGCAGCGGCGGGCGGGAGAACAGCCGGTTGCCATCATTTTCCCCATCCTCATTTGTATCACAGGTCATTGCGTTGGACGGGTTTTCCAGATCATGGTTGCCATCCGGGCCCAGGCCATCCATGAGCGTAATACAGCCCTGCCGGGCGTCAGCACTCAGCACACTCACCCGATCCATTTGGTACAACAACGCCACATCAATCCCGCGCTGGTCAGGGCCGTCCTCCCAAACGAACGCATATTGCGTCGAAATCTCAGGGCGGTTGGCCAGGGCTTGCAGCACACTATTGTTCTCCGCCTCCTGCACAGCAATCAGCAGCGGCTCGCCCAGCTCGTCGTGGATGGTCAGCGCCAGCTTTTTCAGTTTGCGCTGGTAATCGCTCGCATCCGGGACGCTGTCCTGGGTGTTTGGATCATCAACCGTGTCAAACAGGTTATGCAGGTTCAGGGTGGCGATGGAAAAGGGAACGGAAGTGACAGTCAATTCGGAATTGACTGTCACTTTACCCGGACGAATCAACGTTGGGAAGGTGGTTAGTTTCAATCCAAATTCACCCGCCGTAAAATCCAATACCCCCTCGACATTGAAAATCTGATCTCCCACCTGGGCATCTGGTTCGATCTCATATACACCATCCTGTCCAATGGGGATAATTTCCCCGGTTCCGGCGGGGTCGGTTTGGAATACCCGATCAATGCCCAGTTCCGCGCGTACGACAAACGTGTTTCCGCGCGCGTCCGTTGGCCCGACGACAACGGCGCTGGCGGCCTGCACCAGCATACTCTCCCGCGCTTCAAAGTAGCTGTCCGATTGGAGATTATCGAAAGGAGGGGCAAAGTCCACCGCCTGGGGCAGGAGGTTGCCCGAGGAGATGACGCCCACCCCCGCAGGAGTGGTACTGACTCTCGTCAGACCGAAATCTTCTTCTACGAGGCCGCCCACCATCACCCAATCCCCTACATCCACCACATCTGCCATCTCTCCCAAATAGACGAATATCCCATCGGAGGTGGCGTCCAACCCGTCGCAGTTTTCATCCTGTATAAAAAAGCCGCGCTCGCTCTGGTTGTCGAAATCGGCAGTCACGATGCCTTCGGTTTGTACTTGCTCGCCTGAGTGAGGGGACGTTTTCACGTTGCCTTGAAGCTGGCAAATCGAGAAAAAATTAGCGGAGAAGACCGGTTCGGGATAGAGAACCAAAACGAAAATCAGAACGACAGGGATTATCCATTGTTTATTCATATGCCAGGAAACTCAATGATCCTATTGTACAAGCTTTTGGTAGGATTTACCTAAATACTTTGATACAATGCCGCCATGCCTGCATGGATATCCCCTCCTGGCGTCCCGCTCACAAAACGTATCTTCGACCTTGCGCTTACCCTCTCCGGGTTGGTTCTCGTTTCCCCTATTCTGATCCTCGTCGCCGTCCTGGTTCGCATCTTCCACGGCAGCCCGGTGATTTTTCAGCACAAACGCCCCGGCTATCGCAGCCGGCCTTTCACCCTCTACAAATTCCGTACGATGACCGACGCCCGCGATGAGCACGGCCACCTGCTCCCCGACGAAATACGCCTCACCCCGCTCGGCAAATTCCTCCGCGCGACCAGCCTGGACGAACTCCCCGAACTCTTCAACGTCCTCAAAGGGGAAATGAGCTTGATTGGCCCCCGCCCGCTCCTCATGCAATACCTCGACCGCTACACCCCCGAACAGGCCCGCCGCCACGATGTCCTCCCCGGCGTTACCGGCTGGGCACAGATCAACGGACGCAACAATCTTTCCTGGGAAATTAAGTTTGAACTCGACGTTTGGTACGTTGATCACTGGTCGCTCTGGTTGGATCTCAAAATTCTGGGCCTTACCTTCTTGAAAGTGCTCGCCCGTGAGGGTATCAACGAACCTGGCAACGCTACCGCGCGAGAATTTTTGGGGTCGCAGGCAACCACAGAGGGGGAATCAAATGGATAAAATCCTGGTATCCGCAAAGGCAACAACAAAAGATTTCCGAAAAAGGGATTGGCTTGACTCTCCTTTAAATCAGATGTACGATTCATGGATGAAAAAATATGCCTTTCGCCCCGGCTTGACGGATGATTTGCCAACTATTCAAGCGTTAGCAGATCAATTGAACGAGGAAAGTGTCTTAACCATGAGTCTCACCGATGCAGTCAAGATCGCGATTGAGTTGGCTTGTAAGAACGTTTTACCAGATGTCCGGATCGAGAAAAAAAGGAAGTTCTACCAAACATCAGGAATGTGATGTACATTCCGCATATTTACAAGTTAGCCGCCAAGCATAATTATAAAGAGGCAAAATTGATGAAGGATTTATTTGCGCGAAGGTTTATTGAGCTTGAAAAGGCTTTTACCGAGCTACCCTCT
>DATDOR010000431.1:0-6640 GCA_035293165.1 Anaerolineales bacterium
GTTCTTGAAATAAATCCAGAGACAGGATTTCCTGTTAATACGATCAATGACTTGGAGCCATTGACGACACGTTCTTTCTTAACCTATCCAGTCTGGGACTCAAGTAGTGAAACGATCTATTTCCAGACGTTAGACAGGGATACTGCATCCGGTGATTTCGTTGGGAAAATATTTGCGATTGGCCTGGATGGAGAAAACGAACGGGTGATTCCAACCGGAATACGTGTTTATCGAGGTCCGGTGATTGGGTTGATAGAAGTCATGACTTCTCCCTGAGAATTCCTACTGGTCCCAGCATGGTTTCATTCAGCCCAGCGGTGATTGGGTGTTGGCCTCATAAAAAGGAGTTAAGGGAGCACAGGCGACCAGGTGGCATATAAGTCCGCACCTGGACTGTTGGTCAGGTTAATGGCTTCGCCCCCATTGACGGAGATCAAAAAGATTTCTTCATTCCCACCCAGGTTGCGGGTAAAGGCTATCCATTGGCTATCCGGTGACCATGCCGGATAGCTGTCGGTAAACTCATTTTTGGTCAGGTTTTGTGTTTCCCCAGTTTCCAGGTTTATGAGAAAAAGGTTTGGGCTGCCATCCTGATCAGAAGAAAAGGCAAGCCACTTTCCATCAGGGGAGTAGGCGGGAGAGAAGGCGTTGTAATTTGGTTCCGTGAGGGGAGTCACCGTCCGCGTTGCTCGATCCCAAAGATACAACTGCAAATAATCGCCGCCACAAACGGAACCAAAAAGCAGGGTGTTCCCATCAGGACTCCAGGCAAGGGTCTCTTGTTCGCCAGGGAAATCGTCGAAATGCTGGATTCGGGGTTTCGATACATCCAGTGCAATAAAACCCAGGTGATGTACCCCGCGAATGCCCGTGCAACTGCCGATGGGGGGTTGAAAACGGTCTGTGTAAAGAGCCAATAGATTTCCGGAGGGATGCCAGGCCGGGGAAAACTCGTCATCTGCGCTATCGGAGGGATCATTGACCAGATTAAGCCATTCCCCCGAGCCATCCGCGGCGGCAATATAAATATCGGAACTGCCATCGCGCCGGGAGCGGAAAGCGAGCATGGTCCCGTCTGGGGAAAAGGCGGGATCAGAATCGGCTTTTGGGGAAACAATGAGGGGGATCAGTCCTGTGCCATCGGGTTGGATCAGGTAGATGTCGCGGTTGCCGTTCCGCTCGGTGACAAAGGCAATGCTGGAAACGGGCGCAGAAGCGTGGGGAAGCGTAAGCGTTTCCGGTTCAGCGGCACAGGCCCCCGTGAGGGCCAGGATAAAAATTACAAAAATGAGTAAAAAGGGTCGCATGAGATTGTTCCACGAGGATAACATATTGACGGGAGAACAGGATTAAACGATAAGATAATTGGTTCTTTGGGAATCGGCGGGGAGGTCCCCAGATAATTTGGGCAATCTGTCACTTGTGATATTTATTATCCACGAGTATATTGACAAGGATTATTATTAAGGTGTACTATTTTTAGGTAAGCCTAAATATTTGTTTTGCCACGATCAACCATGATGCTCAAAAATCTTCTTCGCCGTAAAGGACGTACTCTCCTCACAATTTTTGGCGTTGCCGTCGGCGTCGCGGCAATCATTGGCCTCGGTGCAATGGCAGATGGCCTGGAAGCCGGATATAGTTCCATGCTCTCTGGCGCGAAAGCCGATCTCGTCTTTAGCCAGCCTGACGCATTCGATATCAGTTACAGCGCGGTAGACGAAAGCCTGCTCCCAGAACTGACTGCCATGCCGGAAGTCGACCGGGCGGCGGGCATGCTCCAGGGCTTCGTTACTGCTGAGAACTCTCCCTTGCTCTTCGTCTTTGGCCACCCACTCGACAGCTTTATCCTCGACCGGTTCCAGATTGTCGAAGGGTACAGTCTCACCGACCGGGAGGCGCAAAAATTGCGCGGCACTCCTGTCTTACTTGGCACAGCGGCCGCCGAAAGCTTCAACAAAAAAGTCGGAGATACCTTACTACTCGGGGGGCAAACTTACCGCATTGTTGGGCTTTATGAGACCGGCGACCCTTTCGAGGATGCGGGAGCCGTTCTCGAACTTCGGGAAGCTCAGGAGTTACTCGGCAGGCCACGCCAGGTCAGCTTGTTTTACATCCAACTCAAAGACCCCTCCCTCAGCGACCGTCTCATCGAACGCGCCAGCCGCCTTTGGCCCGATTATGATCTGAGCGGCACAAGCGACTTTGCCAATTCCCAAATTATGGACGACTATCTCCGCATTTTTGTCTGGGTCATTGCCGGGCTGGCTATTCTGATTGGGGGCGTGGGAATGATGAATGCCCAACTTATGGCTGTCGTCGAACGCACAAGTGAAATTGGCGTTCTGCGGGCAGTTGGTTGGCGCCGTTGGCGCGTGCTTGGTCTGATCCTCGGCGAAGCGATGATCGTTGGCATGGCAGGGGGAGTGCTTGGGATTGGATTAGGCTGGTTCAGCGTGTATATCTTCTCTGATTTTCTCAGCATTTTCGGGGCAACGACCGACATCAGTCCACAACTGATCGGAAATGCCTTCATCACCGTTGTCGTACTCGGCCTGGTGGGCGGACTCTATCCGGCCTGGCGCGCTTCCCGGCTCGAGCCGGTGGAAGCTCTACGCTACGAAGGCGGAACTGGCTCGGGCGGGGCACGCCGTCTCCCTATTGGTGGAATGGCCGCGAACTCCCTCTGGCAGCGCTCATCTCGCACGCTGCTCACCCTCAGCGCCATTGGCCTGACCGTCGGCAGCATCCTGGCCCTCGACGCCATCATCGCCGGAACCACCGAAACTCTGACTGGGCTGGCGCTCGGTTCGGACGCAGAAATTATGATCCGCCAGGCTGACATCGCCGATACCAGCCTGAGCGCCATTGACGAACAAACCGGCAAAAAAATCGCTGCTCTCCCCGAAGTGAATAGCGTAAGCGGGATGGCCTTCACGGCCGTCGTCACAGAAAATAACAGTTTCTTCTTTTTAATTGGTCTCAACCCTAATGAATTTGCCATCCGCAAATACGTTATCGTCGAAGGCGAACGCATCTCCGGCAACCGCCAGATCATGATCGGCAACAGCATTGCCCAGTCTCTCAATAAAACCGTTGGCGACTCTATCGAATTAGCCGGGACACGCTACCGCATCGCCGGCATTTACGATGCCGGGGGCGGTTGGGAAGAACTCGGCGGCATCGTTACCCTGCGAGATGCTCAAATTTTCATGGGACGCCCTCGTAAAGTCACTATGTACCTGGTCAAACTCGAAGACCCTCGCCAGGCCTCGGAAGTTGTCGAAATCATCAACACCCGCTTCCCAGACGCTCACGCCGCTCTCAGCGGAGAATTTGCCAACCAAATGCCCGACATGCAAAACGTTGGCGCGATGACAGGCGGCATGTCATTCCTCGCCATCATTGTCGGGGGGGTTGGAGTCATGAACACCATGTTGATGGCTGTCCTCGAACGTACCCGAGAAATCGGTGTTCTTCGTGCTCTGGGCTGGCGGCGACGGGCTATTCTCAGGTTGATTCTGCGAGAAGCGCTCCTGATGGGGTTCCTTGGCGGCATAATGGGCGTCCTCGTCGCCTTTGGCTTAAAAGTGATGCTTGAGGCGACACCTTTTTATGGAGACGCTATTGATTTTATCTGGCAGCCCATGGCCTTTATTCGAGCTTTCCTCGTCGCGGCCCTATTGGGTCTGTTTGGCGGACTGTACCCGGCTTTTCGGGCAACACAGTTGCAGCCCGTGGAAGCCTTAAGATACGAATAACGAGCAATGAGTGACTCATTGCAATTTAAACAATACAAAGGGAGATCACCATGATCCGAAAATTTTTTCCTTACATTTTTATCCTCACCCTGGTCCTCTCCGCGTGCAGCGCGGCCCAGCAGGCTACCGATACCCCCGAACCGGATATTTTTGAAGATTTCAACCCGGTGATCAGTGCAACCGGTAAAGTCGTTCCCGAACAACAGGCAACGTTGAGCATTTCCTCGCCTGGCATAATCGCTGAAGTGCTCGTGAAGGAGGGCGATCCGGTCCAAGCCAGGGATGTGCTGCTCCGCCTGGAGGGGCAGGAAACCGCGCAAGCTGCTCTTGCCGCCGCGCAATTGGGACTGACCGCCGCGCAGATTGCTCTGGAAGACATTTATGATACCGATTACGCGCTACTTGCCGCCCAGGCCCGCGCAGAAATGGACACTGCTCAAAAAACACTCGATAATGTGCAAAATCCTGAACTTCAACAAGCTTTGGCCGAGCAAGCTATCGCCGAAGCTGAAAAAGCGGTTGAGGACGCCGAACGAGAACTCGCCCGCCGCCAATCCACGGCCAGCAAGGCGGATATAGATGCCGCCAAAGCAGCTGTCGTTCTGGCCAAAGACGCGCTGGATAAAGTCAAAGATGATTTTGAACCTTATGCGAATAAACCCGAGGACAATCTCATCCGTGCCCAATTACAGGCCAAGCTTTCGGCAGCACAGGGTGCGTATGATGCAGCGGTCCGGCAACTAAATGGGTTCCAAAGCACCGGCAATCCGCTCGAAATCGCCCTGGCTGAAGCCCAACTCGCTACCGCCCAGGCACAGTTGCTCCAGGCTCAACGGGATTGGGAAGAGATCAAAGATGGCCCTGATCCCGACGATATTGCCTTGCTCGAAGCGCAGATTGCCAACGCTGAACGGGAATATAACCGGTTGCAAAATGGCCCCGACCCGGATGATATTGCGCTCGCGGAAGCACGCCTGGCAAATGCCGAAGCCCAACAAGCCGCTGCACAGGCCGCACTGGATGATTTAGAACTCCTCGCCCCGTTCGATGGGGTGGTCGGGGAAGTGTTCAGCCACGTGGGGGAGTGGATTGCCCCCGGACAGCCTGCCCTGCTCCTCGCAGATTTGGCGCACCTGATCGTGGAAACCACAGACTTGAGCGAAATAGATGTCGCCCGGATCGAAGTTGGCCACTCGGCCGGCCTGACCTTTGATGCGCTGCCAGATGTAACAGTCAACGCCACAGTGACGAGCATCGCTCCCAAGTCATCGGAGGGTGCGGGCGTTAATTACACCGTTACGCTGGAACTTGACGAAATTCCAGCCGGCTTGCGGTGGGGGATGACGGCGTTTGTAGACATTGAGGTTGAAGGATGAAAGATAATAACGCCCCTAATAATTGGTTGATTGAAACCCGCGGCCTCACCCGCATCTATGGCGATGGGGCGGAAATTCGGGCTTTGGATGATGTGAATATGCGGGTGGGACATGGGGAACTGGTGGCAGTGATGGGACCGTCCGGGAGCGGGAAAAGCACGCTCTTGAATATGCTCGGTGCGCTAGACAAGCCTTCGAGTGGACAGGTGATCATCCGTGAACAAGACCTGGCTACGCTGAAAAACAAGGATGAATTCCGCGCCAGAACCGTTGGGTTTATTTTTCAGCTTCACAACTTGCTCCCAACCATGACCGCGCGGGAAAACATCGAAGTGCCCATGATGGGGCACGCGGGACAACGTGCGCGCCGTAAACGCGCGGAAGAATTGCTCGAACTGGTGGGGGTGGGTGACCGGATGAAGCACTTGCCCAACCAACTTTCAGGAGGCCAGCGGCAACGTGTGGCTGTCGCCCGTGCGCTGGCCAATAATCCCCCGCTTGTGCTGGCCGATGAACCTACGGGTTCCCTGGATTCTGTTTCCAGCCAGGAGTTAATGAAATTGATTCGCGATTTGAATCAAAGCCAGGGGACGACGTTTGTGATTGTCACACACGACCTGGCGGTGGCACGGCAGACGCGCCGGATTCTGGTCATGGCGGATGGTAAGATCGTGCGAGAGGATATTATCGGTTCGCCGTTAGAGGAGGACTTAAAAATGTGGCGGCACTCTGGCCTGGGGCGACGGTTGGTGGCAGGGGAAAAAGAAACAATGGAGAAGTTGGCGATATCCCACCAACAGCAGGAGGTGTTAAGATGTATGTTGGAGTTGGCAGATAGGGACGGGGATTGATTGAGAATCGCCGGGCTGCCTTAGGGAAACCCGGCTTCTTTGTGAGGCTAAGGAGCTGGTATTGGGGTGTCTGTGGGTGGGATTGTCGCAAGAATGGGGGTTGGTGTTGGGGTGTGCGTGGGTGTATTTGTTGGGGTAGGGGTGAGGGTGTTTGTAGGAGTCAGTGTCGGGGTAGGGGTTGGGGTAATTGTGGGGGTGTCGGTTGGTAATGGCGTCGGTGTATTTGAGGGAGTCCATGTCGAGGTAGGCAGTGGGGTATGGGTTGGAATAATTGTCGGGGTATCCGT
Source organism: Anaerolineales bacterium (assembly GCA_035293165.1). Classification (GTDB taxonomy): domain Bacteria; phylum Chloroflexota; class Anaerolineae; order Anaerolineales; family JABWBV01; genus JABWBV01. Next base: position 6,276 of record DATDOR010000431.1, read on the forward strand.
TGGTTCGGGTTCTGGGGTATTGGTAGGGATGGGTGTGGAGGTGGGTGTTGGGATAAAGGTGTTGGTCGGAATCGGTGTAGGGCTAAAAACGAGCGTAGGGGGAGGTAATGTTGGGATAGGGGTCACTGTTGGTTTATCAAAAACGATCGTGGGGGTTGGGGATGATGTACTCGTGACGGTTGCGGTATTTGTGGCACTGGGTTCTGGGGAAGGTGTAGCGCTAGAACCGGGTGGGGCGATGGTTGGAGATGGGATTGTGTCAGTTGGAGTACTCTCCCCCGCACGGGGTGTAACTGTCGCCACCGGGGTTAAAAGTTCGGCCTGGGCTGTGGCGACACGTTCAATCACACCTGTTACTCCCGGTT
>DATDOR010000432.1:0-10413 GCA_035293165.1 Anaerolineales bacterium
GTGTTGTGGTTCTCGGGGTTGCCCGTTTGGGGGCATGATACCGAAGTGCAAAAAGCAGGCTACATCATGTCTGACGCATACCAGCGCGATGCTGCCGCGTGGGAACTGGCCCAATCGAACCGGCCGCTGACCCGCGCGTTCACCGGCTACCGCGCGGCGGATCAGTACGGGGGGATGCTTTTCCTGAGCGCAGGGATTTACCGTTATTTGGGTGGACAGACTCATATGCCGTTGATGATGGTGGTGCTTACGGCCTCAATTTCCGCACTGGCGGTGCCGTTTACATGGGCGTTTGCGCGGCGGCTGTTTGACGAGGAGGTCGGGAAGTGGGCTGCGTGGGGCATAGCGCTGTACCCGGAGGCGGTGCTGCTCGGCAGTTCGCAGATGCGGGAGGCGTTGATGATGCCCCTGGTGGCGATGGCGTTTTACGGGCTGGCGCGATACCGAGGGGAGCGAACCCTGGTGGGTCTGGGATTTGTCCTGGCTGCTTTGATGCTCACCCTACCGCTTTCCCCACCAATGGCGATGATCATTCTGGTTTTGTTGGGGATTGTCGGGTTAGGGATGGATGATTGGCGAATTATTCGAAACTGGCGGTTGTGGGCGGTGTTGGGGGGAATGGCGTTGGTGGCGGTACTCGGTATCGGGTTGGGATGGGACCGGATTGCGCGGATGGTTTCGGCAGACCGGTTTGATACGCCGTGGGAGATGGTGGCGTATTGGGTGGAGATCACGGCACGGTGGCAGGCGCGAATGACCCGGGCAGGGTCGGGGATTTTGCAATATATTTTCCGGCGGACGCCAGAATGGGTGCATTTACCGTTTTTGTTAGGGTATGGGGTGGTGCGTCCGCTGCTGCCAGCGGAGTTATTTTATTCGACGACCCCGATGTGGTGGGCGATTGGGGTATGGCGCAGTTTGGGGTGGACGATGCTGCTGGTACTGCTGGTGTATGCGCCGTTGCGGGCGTTTCAAGGAAAAACCCTAAAGGTTTCGGAAACCTTTAGGGTTTCACAAAACCCGATGTCACGGAATTTGTTAATCGGATTGAGCATCGCCGTCTGGCTCAGTATTTTGATCGCCACGTTTTGGGGGGGCGGGGATCAATGGGATAACCCGCGCTACCGGGTGGCGTTTAGCTGTTTGCAGATCGTGTTAGGGGTGTGGGCGGCGCTGGCCTACCGCCGCGCGCCCGATCCCTGGTTCCGGCGGGCCGTGGCCGGTGTGGTGATCGTGCTGGCGTGGTTGGGGTTGGGGGTATTGACGTGGGGAGTGTATGTGGTGTGGGATGTGTGGAGGGGGAGGCGATAAACTTCAGATTCCGTGCTTATTCACCTTTCCATTCGTTCTCTGAGATTTCCAACACGGTAAACCTGCACCAGAAATCTTTGCCGATGGGACTGCACGCATAGATACCCACTTCGAGCCGTTCAGACACCTTGTGCAAGTGGGTGATGCGTAGTTGCAGCCAGGTTTGCCCGTCATACGAGCCTTCGAGCAAAAAATCCCTTCCGTTTTTGCTGATCCGGTATCCCATCTCGCTGTGGCTGGAAGAAATGTCCTGCGTAGCCCAATCCGAATATCCCAGGTTGGTGACCACCGAACCGAGGCGGCTGTGTTCCTCGTTTTCGTATTCCGTGGAGACTTTGATCCAGTTTTTGCGATCCACGCGAACCATCAGCCCGCATTGATCATATTGTTCCTGGGGTCGAAATTCCACGTGAGTCATCAGGGAAAAGTCGCCGGTTTGTCGCGTAAACAGGCAATGTCCATTATCCCTTTGAAAACCGTAGTGGGTGCTTTGCCAGAAGTCGGTTTTCTCACCGGTGAAAATTTCCAGGCCATTGCCTAACTGGTAGCGGGCGGGTTCGTTGAACCAGTAGAAGGTGGGGGGGAGGGAGGGGTGAAGGAAGTTTTCGGCGAGGGCCATGGATTGTTCCTGACCAAACGGGTTTTAAGGGATTCAACGGTTGGGGGTGATGACGTGGGGGGTTGTATGTGGTAAGGAAGAAAGAAGTCGTTGTGCGGATGGAAGCAAGATTTCTTTCTTTTCGACCATTTCATCACCTGAACTCAATAGCGAAACACTGCTGCAAGGGGAGCATGATCGGGTACTTGTTCTGGCTCTACAGCGTAGACAGTTCCCCCGTTCAGAATGGACTGGATAGCAGCCAGGTCGAGGAGATCCTCGTCACCGGGTTCAGGGTTCTGATGCACTTGAACCGTATATGTGCTTGGGTCAAAATTACCCCACATCTGAACGCCGACGGCAACAAACAATACATCCACCCGCCCGTGATGCGCTGCCAGAACAGCCTCTTTCACATCAACTGTAGTTTGGACGGTACCGGCCAATTGACTGTGCCGAGCGGCCGCTTCTTCTTGTGCTTGCATAAAGATGGGCTGCACGAGGGTCCAGGCTTGGGTGTGTAATTGTTCGGGCGTTAGTTCCTCCGGGTTGCCTGGGATTCCCTTGTCCACAAGATGAGGGTATGTATTTGCCTCGGTGTAAAGTGGGAAGAGATATTCGACGCCGGCCAGTACGATAGGCGATTGCCCGCCTGTGAGCAGGTTAGGTAACTCATCGTCAATTCTATGGAACCAACGCAGAATCCTGCCTTTGGCTTCGTCGCTGATGTCATGACCATGAAACATCGCCGGGCGACTCCCTAGTCCCGATGATGTGCTGGTATGGAACTGTAACTGTTTATCGAAGCGCTCATATTGAAGCGCCTTGGCCATGCTTTTGGGCATACTTTCCAGTTCGATTTCATCCACTGTGTGCCGTGTGCCTTCCAACAGCCTGACTTGGTTCTGGCTAAAAGCCAGGATATAAAAGTGGCCGTCGCTGGTGAAGAATGGAAGGAGCGGTTTGAGATGAAAACGATTACTGATTACTACCAGTTCTTCAAATGGGAGAGGAAGACGATAAGAATGAAATTCTTCTGGCGTAAAGAATACCGCCAAACCATCGCTCTGATGCCGCCAAAAACCCGGCTCCTGTAATAGGCGCTGAGCTGGTTTCAGCATCTCCCGCACGTCCGGGAAGCGCAAGCCCTTGTTCCGCAAGCGTTCTTCCACCTCTCGCAGCAAATTCTTAAAGCGAATTGGATCTTGTTCAGTTTCTCGACCTGCCCGATGCGTAGGCATAAACAGCGAGACATGCCAGCCAGAATATCTGGCTAGAAAGGTCTTTAATTCTTCCATGGTCATTATGTCCATATAGAAAGTCTCCTTTGTATTTGTTATCTCGGGTACGTTAATAAAGCAGGCTAACGGGGTGTTAAGAGGACTCCGTATATACAGAATCCGCATAAACCAACAAACGGACGTACTCCGGCCAACTCATTCCACGTTTTTGGGCATTGCGCCGGGCACGTTCTTTCTCATACTGGTTCATCCGAACTGGGACTATTTTTCGACAGAGTTCTGGTAATGGTTTGGGGCCTGGTTTCGCTGCCTTGATATGATAAGGACGAACGTTGATATTGTAATGGCTTCGCCAGCCCATCAAAAACTCCTTTGGTTTGTTGCCCTTCATTTTACCAATAATTTTCCGCTCCACCTCGACCCGGCCGTTTCCTTTTTGACACGCCAGCAAATACCAATATTTATCGTTACTCAATTACTACTGTAATTACTCATCCAGGATGGGGATTGTACCGAAAAAAAGAGGTGCGTGGGGGTGTACACCCCCACGCACCTCTTTTTTTCGGTACAATTCCACTTAAGCTACCGTCTTCTCACCCACCGGCCTGGCAAGGAAACTCATCAAAACCCCAACCAAACCTGCGATCACAATCGCTCCGGCCCAAAAGTGAATCGTCCAGGTCACGGTATCCGTCAAGAAGAGAGTAGCGAAGTAGAGGGCGTAAAATGCGAACGGAACGGTAAAGGCAAACCAGCGTAAGTTTCGCGGGTTGTCAAACGAAGGGCGCAACCACCGGTAGAGAAAATCGGCCAGAAGTCCGGCAATAAAAGCCACCGGAAGGAAACGGAACTCATCGTCCATCAAGGTCATGCCAATTGCATTGAGGGTAAATAACAAAGTAAACGCGCCCAATGGAAGTGTCCAACGACGCACGAGCAAGAGAACGACCCCCATGAGCAGCGCGGATTGCAAAATGATGCTTGCCACACCCAGCGACTGGCTCAATTCAAGGGAAAGGCCAACATCCATCCCGCGCGCACGGTACACAATCTGTTCGCCATCCTGCGACCAGGCCGGGAATCCATCGTTCATCGCGGGGTTATTGGTCAGGTTGATCAATCCAGTGCCATCGAGTTGGCTTAGATAAATATCATCATCCCCGTTTTGATCTGAGACGAAGGCAATTTGATCCTCTGCCGGAGACCACGCGGGCGACCAACTGAACACACCGGCGCTTGTTACCGGATTCACTTCAAGGGTGTCTACTTGAACAACATAAATCTGCAAAGTCTCTCCCCGGTCAGTAACAAAGGCAATGGAATTTCCATCGGGGGACCAGGTCGGGAATCCATCATTTGCGGCATGGTTCGTCAGGTTGACCAACCCCGATCCGTCCGTATTCATGATGTAAATGTCACCGGCGCTGTCTTCACGCTCGCTGACAAAGGCAATTTGTTGGCCATCTGGCGACCAGGCAGGCTGCCAATCATTGGCTTCGTGATGAGTCAGTTGGGTCAGATGGGTTCCATCGGTGTCCATAACGTAAATGTCGCCAGACCCAGTGGCTTCGGAAGTGAAGGCAATCAGATTGCCACCGGGTGACCAGGCCGGGTTCCAATCCTGTGTTTCGTTTTGGGTCAACTGGCGGATATTGGAACCATCTGCATCCATAATGAAAATCTCGTAGCCATTTTCTGTTTCGGATGCAAACACAACCTGACTGCCATCGGACGAAAAAGACGGGTGCGTGTCGAATGCTTCTACGGAACGCGTCAGACGGGTTTGCCCACTGCCGTTGGCGTTCATCGTAAAGATTTCGCCGCCCATTTCATCACTGGAAAGATCAACCGCCGCCCAGGGTTGCAGCATCGGGTGAGCAAATTGGGTAATGAAAGAGATCACTGAAAAGAACAAAGTGGCTGATAGTACGATTGGGAAGAATTTCGCCCAACCGTTGGCTTGATCTCGCCGGAGCCACGCCGCGCGGAATGGCCCGCTGACGATCAACACCATTCCGATCACCAACAGCATGTGTGTGGGACTCAGTAACGCTTCGACATCTTCTTCAATTCCGAAAAGGGAATGCCAGATCAGGTCGCCGACTCCACCCCCGCCAAATACGAACACGCCCAAAAGTGCATACTCGTAGCCAGCCGGGATGGCTTCGCGGCGGGATAACCCTGCCCGCCGGTTGCGGATGACCTGCCAGAACAATGCCCCCGCGACAATGGCAAACCCGCTGTAAAACAGCGCGTGCCAGGGGGTGAAGAAAGATTCATCCACCCGCCCGTGATTGTGCGCCCAGCCATCCACGAACAAGCCAATGACGAAAAATGCTGCCAGCAGGGTGAACAGCCAGTCAAAACCCAGCGGTGCAGTCACCCGTTTGACTTGAGAAGTATGGGTTGAAAAGGTTTGTGATTGGGAGGTCATATCATTCTCCTTTTGGGGGTTTAATCCATTTGACCGTTGCGAAACAGACAAGTTTCATTGAATTACTTAGAGACTGGTTAGAAATTTCCGCCCTTGAGACTTCGGAAGGTAACCGTTCACTTGGTGAGGGGATTATCCGAAAAAATGGTGTCCGCAGGGGGTGTACACCCCCTGCGGACACCATTTTTTCGGGTTCTTACCCCCTTCAGGTGGGGGAACTGAACGGTTACTTCGGAAGCCTTAACAAGTGATTTTGTGATCAGATTTTCGGATAAAACGGGCTGATTTTGCTCATTGAGGTCATCTTGGAGACTTCCGAAGTCTGATAAAGCAGGCGATTAACGTTGATAACTCTCCGACACCAATTCCTTGATTTGCCGGGAAAGGGGAATCGCCTGTGCCACGCCGCCTTCCACCTCGACAATCGTCACCCACTCATCCACCTGCCAGGCATTGTAAGCGGCGAGGGCACTATCGTCGTAACTGCGGACAATTTGCCCCTCCTGGCCGAACCACACCCCAGGGAGTTCCAGCCGCCAGTGAAGGGGATGGTCGCCATACCCATTGGGATCATTGAAGCGGGTTCCAGCAAAATCCAGCCGGATCGAATAGAAATCGTGGAAGAAACTGCGTTGCCAATCCGATAAAAAGTCGTGCGCGCTGCCCCGGTCGGTGAATTGGATGACGATCACGGACGCCGTACCCCCACCCGGGCGGAGGTACACTTCCTCGCGAGCCGCTACCCCCTCCGGCAGGGGAAAACTGCCGACCCCGGTCGGGGTGAACGACTCAAGCGCGGCGAATCCCAACCCGGTCAGGTCGAAATCCGTGTCCAGTTCGTCCGGGTGGCCGAGTTCCGCAGGCCATTGGGGCGTCAGGTCGAACAGGCTGGCAACCCCGCCCACCGCGTTCGCAAGCAGCATAATTCCACCCGTCAAGAGGATAAGCGGCGTGAGCACAACCATGTAAGGCAGCCTGGAGATTTGCACCATCGTAAAGAAGATGGCAAGGATGAGCAGGCCGGTGCTGAACGCAGCTTCCGCAAAGTTTCCCGAACTTACCAGGGTGAGCGTGGCAAGCGTGAGGATCAGCAAAGGCACGGCAGCCTCCAGTGAGAGCAGGAACTCACCCCAAAAGCGTTCACTCTTTTGCTGGGTTCGCCAGTACAACAGGAAACCATAAAGAGCAAACAACAGCGTTCCGGCGACGATCACCCCCGGCAAATTCCAATCCAACATGAACTTGTACGCGATCAGACCAATGACAAAGAGAAGCGCGGCCCCCGTCAGGGCAAGGGACGAGCGGTCGGTCGTCGAGCGAGAACGCCAATAGACCAGTGCGCCAAAAAGGAGGAGCAGAACAGCCCCGATGGCTATCCATTCACCCCCTCCGCTGAAAGCATAGAGTCGTGGAAGTGGCAAACGCAGCAAGCCCTGAACAATCCACCGTTCGGTGAGGGCAACTCCGAGGACCGCAAGAAACAAAACAAAAGTGATCGCCCCAAAAAAGATGCGCTGCACCCGGATCAGGATTTTGCGCCCATCGAATTGAATGGGACGCGGCGCGGGTTCCAGTTCGGCAAGCAGGGCTTCCCCGCGTTGCGCCGCTTCATACGCTTCCTGACATTCCGGGCATTCAGTGATATGGGCTTCGATGAATGCAATCGTCTCTTCGCTGGCCTCCCCCGAAGCGTAGACGACCATGAGATCGCAGATGACATTGCAATCAATTTTTTGTTCTTCATTGGACATGGATGGCTCCTATGCGGTGACGGTGTCGTTCGGTTCCGGTACTGGGTGTTTTGTGAGACGTCCGGCTACCTTGCGGCGGGCGCGGAAGAGGCGGATTTTCAGGTTCGTTGTAGACATCCCTAACCGGCGCAAAATCCGGTCGAGGAATGTAATCAGCCGGGTCAGGAGGAAGAGAATAAATCCCCACACCGGCAACAGCCAATACCTGAGCCGCTCAAAGATGTCTTCGAGTTCGGCGGGATATTGCGCCTTCGGGAGTTGGGCCCGTTTCTTGCTTTGCAGTTCCAACCCAAACGCCTGGGCGCAGGCGGTACAGGTCTGCAGATGGGCCTCGATACTACGCCGGGTTTCCTCACTGGCCTTGCCGGTGGCATATAGAATCATGAGGTCAGAGGTGACATTACAGGTAAGCGTACTTTGTGTTTCCATGTTTGTTCCTTTTGTACACAGAGGGCACAGAGAATTCACAGAGAGACACAGAGCTTTTTGTTTTTTCTGTGTCCTTCTGTCCCCGTCTGTGTATTCTGTGTACTAGATTAAGTTTCCAGCATACGCGCCAGACGCTGCCTTGCACGGAAAATCCGCACCTTGACTGCCGCCACCGAGATTCCCAACACCTGGCTGATTTCCAGATACGAGAGCTTCTCTTGCGAAGCCAACAACAGGATTGACCGGTCGGTTTCCGAGAGCGCGAGCAATGCACGCTCTAACGCTTCATTCTTCTCCCGGTGGAGCGCCACTGTCTCCGGGCTAGGGTGGGTTGCCGTGAACCGGACACCCTGCTCCTCCAGCGCGTCCAGCGATGTCAGCCGCTTTTCCCGCTTGACCCGGTTCAGGTACAGATTCCTGGCAATCCGAAGCAGCCAGGTCTTGACCGATGCCTCCCCCCGAAACCCTTCCAGCGCAAGCATCGCCCGGTAAAACGTTTCGTTGGTGAGATCATCCGCCAGTGCCTGGTCGCCAGAGAGACGAAGCAGATACCCGTAGACCGCGCCGGCGTATTGGTCAAACAGGTCTGCAACGCTTCTCGCCTCCTGCGTGTGCGGCGTCGTCTTCATCGTATGCACTGTAACATAGAAAACCAAGTGGGGGAAAAGTTACATGAGAGGAGGATAAAAAACGCAAATAATTTCCTCTCTTGACATATCTCCCCTCGGTGGTAAACTCGCGCTCAATGTTGACTCAGAAGCCTGTTATCCGTAACCCTCGTACCCGTCGTCCCCAGTGGACTATGGGCTTTCAGCGCGCGGGCACGAGTGTAAGGTAACCAGGTCAATTAATACCTGCATATCCAACGTAAATTACGTCCTTCGGCTGAAAGTCCGAAGGACGTTTTTTTATTTGTAATTACTCATCCAGGAAGAAGATTAGCCCGAAAAAAGGTGTGCGTGGGGGTGTACGCTCCCACGCACACCTTTTTTCGGGGGATTTACTCTCATAGCCTGAGCAGTTACTTTTATTTCTACCCAAAAGGAGTCTCATGATGTCCACCCCAACCCGGATGTACCCATCCGCCGCTACCTGCCCCGAATGTGAAGGCCAGGTTGAACTCGACGCCCAAACCGAAGCCAACGAAATCGTCGTCTGCCCCGACTGCGGCGTAGACCTCGAAGTTGTCTCCCTCTCCCCTCTCACCCTCGAACTCGCCCCCATGGAAGACGAAGACTGGGGCGAATAACATGCACATCCCCAAAATCGGCGTCCTCTACTCCCGCGTCCGTATCGAAGAGAAAAAAATCTTCGCCGAACTTGACCTGCGCGGTGTCCACTACGACCGTATCAACGACGAAGAAGCCATCTTTGACATCGGCAACCCTGACCCCTGGCTACAATACGACCTCATCCTCATCCGCAGTCTGAGCTACGCCCGCGGCCTCTACGCCGCCCGCCTCCTCAACAGTTGGGGCATCCCAACCATCAGCAGCGCCACTGCTGCCGAAATCTGTGGTGACAAACTCGCCACTGCTGCTGCCTTCCACCGGGCAGGTGTACCCCAACTCCAGACCCGCGCTGCCTTTACTGTCGAATCCGCCCTCGAAGCCATCGAAGAAATGGGCTACCCCGTCGTTCTCAAACCCGTCGTCGGCTCTTGGGGCCGCCTGCTCGCCAAAATCAACGACCGCGAAGCCGCCGAAGCCCTCCTCGAACACAAGGCCACCCTCGGTTCCTACCAGCACAGCATCTTCGTGATTCAGGAATATGTAAAAAAACCTGACCGCGACATCCGCGCCATCGTCATCGGCGATCAAACTGTTGCCGCGATGTACCGCTACTCCGATCACTGGATCACGAATACGGCCCGAGGCGGGGCGGGCGAACCGTGCCCGATCACCCCGGAACTCGATCAGTTGTGCGTCCGCGCGGCCCAGGCTGCGGGAGGCGGCTGTTTCGGCGTGGACCTCTTCGAGCACCCCGAAAAAGGGCTGATTCTCAACGAAATTAACCACACTTTCGAATTTCACGGCGCGCAACCCGCCACCGGCGTCAACATCGCCGCCAAACTCGTCGAATATGTCCTCGAACAGGCGGGCGTCTCCCCCTATCACTTCGCTGCCCGGATCGGGTCAGGCAACGGAGTTGTTACATGATCAAAGCCGCCATCGTTGGAGCATCCGGCTACACCGGTGGAGAACTCCTCCGCATCCTCATCGCCCATCCCGAAGTCGAAGTCGTCCAGGCCACTTCCCGCAGCCGGGTCGGAGAATTTCTCTACCAGACCCACCCGAACCTGCGGAAACGCACCCAACTCAAATTCACGACGCCCGATGCGCTCGAACCATGCGACGTGGTCTTCCTCGCCCTCCCGCACGGCGAAGCGCAAAAACAAATCGAAACCTACGCCGCCCATGCTCCCCGGATCGTTGACCTCTCCGCCGACTTTCGCCTGAACGACGCCGCGGACTACGAAAAATGGTACGGCGAACCGCACCACGCCCCCGAATGGCTCACGAAATTTGTCTACGGCCTGCCTGAACTTCACCGGGACGCGATCCGCGCGGCGGACTACGTCTCCGGCGTGGGGTGTAACGCGACCGCGGCGAACCTCGCCCTGCTGCCCCTCGTCCGCGCGGGGTTGCT
>DATDOR010000433.1:0-3357 GCA_035293165.1 Anaerolineales bacterium
ATGGCAGACCACCTGACACCCAAAGGATACCACCCCGCCGAGTTAATTGGAGAGGGGTGTACCGGTTGCATAATCTGCGCCATCGTCTGTCCAGATGCGGCGATCACCGTCTACCGGGAGATTGTGTCTCATAAAAAAATAGAACCTGCCCCTGTAGTCGCCATCTCCGTTGTTCCCGAAACAACGAAAGCAATGGCGCCAGGGTTCCTCAACTGAAAGGGAGGCGCGAAAAATGGCAAGAGAACTACTCAAAGGAAACAACGCGATGGCAGAAGCCGCCATCCGCGCCGGGTTAGAAGCCTATTTTGGTTACCCCATCACGCCCCAAACCGAACTGCTGGAGCACATGGCGAAGCGGATGCCGGAGTTGGGGCGTGTGTTTTTACAGGCGGAAAGCGAAGTCGCCGCCATCAACATGGTCTATGGCGCAGCCTGCACCGGTAAGCGCGTGATGACCACCTCCTCCAGCCCGGGCGTCAGCCTGATGATGGAGGGGCTTTCTTATATCGCCGGAACGGAAGTGCCGGTGGTGCTGATTGATGTCATGCGCGGCGGCCCCGGCCTGGGAAACATCGCTCCCTCACAGGGCGATTACAATCAAATCGTCCACGGCGGCGGGCATGGCGATTACTTCCCCATCGTCCTCGCCCCGGCCAGCGTGCAGGAAGCGATTGACCTGACCGATCTCGCCTTCGACCTGGCCGAGAAATACCGCTCCATCGTCGTCGTTTTGGTGGATGGCAGCATCGGCCAGATGATGGAACCTGCCGAACTTCCTGAAATGCGCCCCTTGCGAAAAGAAGTTCCCGACTGGGCCACAAACGGTGCAAAGGGCCGTGAACGGCGTTTGCTCTCGTCCATCTACCTGGATCCTGTGGATGAAGAAGTCACCAACATCCGGTTGCTCAACCGCTATCAGGAAATCGAAGCGAACGAAATCCGGTACAAAGAATATTTTCTGGCTGATGCGGAATTCGTCGTCGTCGGCTTCGGGACAGCCGGACGCGTCGCTCTTTCGGCAGTCCGCCAGGCCCGGGTGGAGGGCATCCCGGTCGGATTGCTGCGTCCAATCACGCTGCGCCCCTTCCCGGCAGAAGCGATCCATGCCCTCGATGTGACCAAGGCGTTCCTAGTCGTGGAGATGAACGCCGGGCAAATGCTGGATGACGTCCGGCTCGCGGTGCAAGGCCGCGCCCCAGTCGAGTTCTATGGCCGGATGGGTGGGGTTGTCCCCCTGCCCGATGAGATTCTGGCGGAAATCCACCGGGTGGCAAAGATGCCCAAGATTTACCGGAACGGGCATGCCCGAACGGATTGGCTGGAACGGCTTGTGGGGAGGGTAGACAGGTAGACAGGGTAAACAAGTAGACACTTGTGTACCTGTCTGTGTACTTGTAACCCTCACAAAGAGGAACCAAAAATGACATTAACAAACACTACCCAAATTGTATACGAACGCCCAGAAGCGCTCGCCGGTACCGTCACCCATTATTGCCCTGGTTGTACGCACGGGACGGCGCACAAGATCGTCGCCGAAGTGCTGGACGAGATGGGGCTGCGAGAGAAGACGATTGGCGTGGCTTCGGTTGGATGTTCGGTTTTTTCGTACAACTATTTTGACTGTGACTTCGTGGAAGCGGCCCACGGCCGGGCGCCCGCGATGGCGACCGGGATCAAGCGTGTCCTCCCCGACCGGTTCGTGTTCACCTACCAGGGAGACGGCGACCTGGCCTCGATCGGCATGGGTGAGATCGTGCACGCCGCTGCGCGCGGGGAGAATATCACCGTCATTTTCATCAACAACGCCATTTACGGAATGACGGGCGGCCAGATGGCCCCGACGACCCTTCCCGGCCAGGTGACGCCCTCGTCCCCGCTAGGGCGGAATGTGTCATTCACCGGGTATCCGATGCACATGTGCGAGATGCTTTCCACCCTGCAAGGGACGAGTTACATCGTCCGGCGCAGTCTGCACGACGTGGGCAATATCCGTAAAGTGAAGAAGGCCATCCGCCTGGCGTTCGAGACGCAGGTGCGCGGCCTGGGCTTTTCGATGGTCGAACTGCTCTCCACCTGTCCGACGAACTGGGGGATGACCCCGGTCGATTCCTGTGATTGGGTGGAAGAACGGATGATCCCGGTATATCCCCTCGGCGATTACAAGGTGATTGAAGAGGTGAAAGGGATACGAGTCTAATTGCTCGATCCTGTCATTGCGAGGAGGGCGCTGGTCGAGTAGGCGGATGAGTTCGGCCTTGCGAACTCCTTTTCCGCCGTATCGAGACCGAGCCCGACGAAGCAATCTCCCTTCGATTAGCAAGGGGATTGCTTTGGCTGCAAAGCCAGCCTCGCAATGACGTAACAGGAGACAAACATGCAAACTGAAATTGTCATATCCGGTTTTGGCGGGCAGGGGATTCTGTTCGCCGGGCAAATACTGGCTTACGCGGCGATGGATTCCGGCCTGGAAGTGACCTGGATTCCTTCTTATGGCCCGGAGATGCGCGGGGGGACGGCAAACTGTACGGTGATCATCTCCGAGGAGGAAATCGGCGCGCCCGTTGTGAAAAACCCCCAGGCAGTGATCGTGATGAACCTGCCATCGCTGGAAAAATACGAACCCCTCGTCAAGAAAGACGGGGTGCTGGTGGTCAACTCCTCGCTCATCGAACGAGACGTTGACCGGAAAGATGTAAATGTCGTTGGCATTCCTGCCAATGAAATTGCCGAAAGGTTGGGAGATAAGCGGCTGGCCAACATGGTGGTTGTCGGCGCCTTGTTGGGGCGGCTTCCCGTGCTGCCTGTCGAAGCGGTGATCCAGGCTTTGAAGGATCATCTGCCCGAACGGCGCCAGAAGCTGATCCCGGCGAACATCGAAGCCCTCCACCAGGGGATGGCCTTTGCAGCAGAAATACCGGCCGGTAACCGGTAGGTCTTTTCAAACTGGGACTTGGGGGCGATTTTTTTTACCTTGGATGAGCGGTAAAGGGGGAAGGTTGTCCAATTCTATATAAGTGCGCCCCGACGGTAGTCGGGGCGCACTTATTTTTGTAGATTCTCTGCTACATGACTTGAAGTTGGAGTCGAACTGATTTTCATTTTGGTTGCGAGTAGCCATTTTCAAGCATGCCGCATTGGATCAGCAATCTTTCTCATGGAAATTGCCATGTGATCCAACATTGGGATGCCGCCATTATACAACATTTCCCAGATAGGCAAAATTATCTTCCTCTATCTTGAACTAAAGTGCGCCCAGACTTTCATCGGGGCACACTAATTTTTATGGATTCTCTGCTCCACGACTTGAAGCCAGAGTCGCTTTGTTTTGAATAACCCAACATTTCTATACATGAATTT
>DATDOR010000434.1:0-10004 GCA_035293165.1 Anaerolineales bacterium
GGTGCACACCCCACCACACCCCAAATCTGGCATATACACCGTTTACCGGTTTCCGCGCTTCCGCAAGAAAGTGGGGATGTCTAAATCGTCTGTATTGAACGAGCGCGGGCGGAATTCTGCCGGAGCCGGGATCGCGGAAGAAGTTTCCTCGCGGCTGGCATGGGAATGGGAATCCGATTTTGCCGCGCCCACCTCCACTTCCTGTACGCGGCGTGGGCTGGTAGACAGGGGGCGTTCAAACAACGGGCGGGGCATCCCTGTCCGCTCGAAGCCGGTCGCGATCACGGTCACGCGAATGTCGTCGCCCATGTCCGGGTCAATCACTGCGCCGAAGATCATGTTCACATCTGGGTGAGCGGTCTCTTTGATGATTGCCGCAGCTTGATTGACCTCGAAGAGGGTCAGATCGGAGCCGCCGGTGACGTTGAACAGGATACCCCGCGCGCCATCAATCGTGATGTCGAGCAACTGGCTGGATATGGACTGCTCGGCGGCAATGCGGGCGCGGTCTTCGCCAGAGCCATGTCCAATCGCCATCAACGCCGCTCCGCCTTCCGCCATGATCGTGCGTACATCGGCAAAGTCCAGGTTGATCAAACCGGGAACGGTGATCAATTCGGAAATACCCTGAATACCCTGCCGCAGTACGTCGTCAGCCACGCTGAACGCCTGCTGGAGGGTCGCGCGCTTATCCACGATTTGCAGCAGCCGGTCATTGGGAATCACGATCAGCGTATCTACCTGCTCTTTGAGCTTTTCCATGCCAGTTTCGGCGTTTTGGATACGACGTGCGCCTTCAAAAGTAAATGGGCGAGTGACCACACCAATCGTCAACGCGCCTACGTCACGGGCAATTTGGGAGACGGTTGGGCATGCACCCGTTCCGGTCCCGCCGCCCAATCCGGCGGTTACGAAGACCATATCCGCGCCTTTCAGCACTTCGTATAGTTCTTCTGCGGACTCTTCCGCAGCTTTATTGCCGGTTTCGGGCTTACCGCCCGAACCCAGTCCGCGCGTCAGCTTATCGCCGATGCGAACACGGGTATGGGCTTTCGAGAGCAACAAAGCCTGGGCATCGGTGTTGACCGCGACAAATTCAACACCTTGCACGCCCACTTCAATCATGCGATTGATAGCATTGCAGCCGCCGCCGCCCACTCCAACAACTTTAATGCGGGCAAACGATTCAGCGTGGTCAAATGGATTCATTGGTTGCATAGGATTCTCCTCAAAAAAAATAACAGTTAGCAATTGATGAGTAACAGTAACTGCTCAGGCTAAGGCAGATGAGTCGGGCCATTTCCACTCTGGGCTGAGCAGTTACGATTAACAATTGACAATACCTCAAGGCAACAGCCTCCGCAATAAGTCTTTGACTTTCTCCCAATTTACACCTTCTGAAAACATGCGCCGGCGTCCCGGCTGGAAGGCGATTTCATTCATCAACATCGCCCATTTGAGCAGTCCAACGCCGGTCGCGAAGGCCGGAGAAAGTAATTGGTCGGTCATTCCGATCAAATTTTCGGGTTTGGCAATGCGGACGGGCATCTCCAACACCTCACCGGCGACCTTGCGGATCCCTGGCAATAAGGCTGTCCCTCCTGTTAGAACCATCCCTGCCGGAAGCAGGCCGTCGTACCCGGAGCGCTTGATCTCTTGTTGCACCAGGCTAAAGATCTCCTCGACCCGTGCTCCAGTAATGTGCGCCACATCCTGGCGGCTGACCTGGATCGGGTTTCCTTCCCCAAAGGATTGCACCGTAAAATATTCTTCGGCGGGCACCTCCGTCAAATCGGCATGGGCATGTTTAATTTTGATCGTCTCAGCAACATCGGCTGACAGGCGAAGTCCATGTGCAATGTCCGAGGTAATGTGCCCACCGCCTATGGGGAGAATTGCGGTATGCCACACATCCCCTTCGATATAAATGGACAGGTCCGTCGTTCCACTGCCAATATCGCAAGCGATCACACCCATTTCGCGCTCGGGGTCGGTCAAAGCCATTTCCGCGGAAGCCAGGGGAGCCAACACAAACTGGGTTACTTCAATCCCTGAATCCGCCACACATTGGCGCAGGTTTTCGACTGTAGAAGTGGAAGCCGTGATGATATGGGTCTCCACTTCTAACCGGTAACCGTGCATCCCAATGGGGGTGCGGATCCCATCCTGCCCATCCACCGTAAAATTGCGCTGAATAATGTGGATAATCTCCTGGTTGTGTGGGACCGCCACCGCTCGCGCGGCGTCCATTGCCCGGGCCACATCATCTTCGTCAATTGCACGCCCGGAAATTCCAACCACGCCTGGACTGTTCAACGCGGAAATCTGCGCCCCGGCCAGGCTGACTAACGCCGATTTGATCTCCAGGCCCGAGGTTCGTTCCGCCTTGTCCACCGAGTGGCGGATAGCTTGCGATGCCCCAGCCAGATCGACCACTGCGCCTTTACGTATCCCGCGCGAAGGTTCAACACCTGCGCCCAAAATCCGCAGGCGACCGTTTTCTTCTCCGCGCCCCACCAGCGTGCAGATTTTTGTCGTTCCAATGTCTATGCCAACAATGACGGACTCGTCCATTACTGATCCATCCGGTAAAAAGGTGCATGTAAGTACTCGACGCTGATCAAGGCCGGGTAAATCTGTTCGTTATTTAAGCGGGTGACCAAGGCCTGGTACACCTGCAGCCGCTGCCCCATATCCGTTCCTGTGGGTCCAAAATAAACCTGCCAACCTTGTGGATCGCGCCAGCCCAATCCATGGGCCGAGTCATACAATAATGTGACTCCTTCTGGTGCAAAACCCCGCAAGAGCAAAACTGCGGAAACCAGATCGACATTCATGAACGGGCGAGACCACGCGCTTGCTTCGGGAGGGAGGTCCGTTACCCCGGCAGGAGCTGGCGGCGGACCCTGGGCTTCTACGACCACAAGTGAAAGGCCGTCCCCTTCCCCGCGGACCGGGAATGACATCCCTTGCGGGTCCACCCAAACCGACTGCCCTCCCGCCGTCCAGGCCAACACCGGAACCCGTTCCGTAACGGTGACTACAACCCTGTTCGGCCACCCAACCTGAACGGTTGCGCTCGAAAATTCGGGAAAGGCATCCAACAAATTCTTCTGCATCATCTCAGACTGTAAAACAAATACAGGGGTATTTGCCAAGCCCAACACCAGGTTGACATCCTGTGGATGGATCCGCTGCAAACCGCTGATCTCTGCTACATCAACCCGAAACGCAGGCATGTTCCAAAGGGCATACAGCACACCCAACAACACCAACGTGAGCAATCCCGAAACCATTCGCCAACTCCACCGCAGTGTAGGCAGGGTCGGTAATTGCATTTCTGCACCGGGCGAACCAAGCGAGACATCATACCGGCGGCGTGTGCGGGAGGATGCCATTGGACGGGTGGGCATCACCACTCGCCCCGCCCGTGTAATAACCGGAACCGGCTTAGCCGCTTTTTGCGCGCGCAGAGATTTGCGGGTGGGTTTTGCCGCTGTCTTTTTACGCCGTTCACGCACTTGATCGGCTCGGGAGTGGAGGGTGGTATCGGTCACAGAATTAAACCTGGCATTAGATATTGGATATTGGGTGTCTGATAGTTTTACATGGCATTTTGAAATCGGGTTATGTAACTCCATTACAAATCACATTGCAATTTGAAATCATAAAGACCCAATTTCTACTATTCGATATCTACACGCCAATCTCCAATCAACTCAATTTCCAAATCCAACTGTACGCCCATTCGTTCGACAACGGTACGGCGAGCGAGTTGGATCAATTCATACACATCAGAAGCAGTTGCCCGACCGGTATTGACAAAAAAATTGCCGTGCAAACTGCTGATCTCTGCCCCGCCGATGCGTGTGCCTTTCAACCCGGCCGCGTCCATCAAACGTCCGGCGAAATCGCCTGGCGGGTTTTTGAACATGGACCCCATGCTCGCACCGGGCGGCTGGGTACGGCGGCGGTGGGCGAGAAATGCGTCCATTTTCTGGTGGATGGCCTCTGGCGAACCGTGTTCCAGTTTAAGCAAGGCAGAGAGCACAATCGCTTGACCAGGGTTTTGTTTCAGCACACTGCCTCGATAAACAAATTTCATTCGCCGGACAGGCCAGATTTTACGGCCATTGATCCGGTCAAGGATTTCGGCCTCGATCAGGTTCCCGGCCATATCGCCATCGTGTGCCCCAGCATTGCCAAATACCGCGCCGCCAACCGTACCTGGAATTCCCGCAGCCCATTCCAGCCCACTCAAGGATTTATTCGCCGCTTGCCGGGCGATAGCGCCAAAATTTGTGCCCGACTCGGCCCACACGGTTGGAGCCTGACTGGTCAAGTGAAAACGCACTTTCTTCGCCCGGTTGAGCAGGACGACTCCACGAACACCGTCATCACTTACCAGGATGTTCGACCCACCACCCAAGACCGTGAACGGGATTTCATTCTCCCACAGGATTTCGACAGCCTCGGCCAATTCATCTTCCGAATTGACGCTCAGCAACGCGTCGGCCGCCCCCCCCACCAACGAGGCGGTGTATCGCGCCAGGGGCGCGTCAAATTGCAACCGTTCGGGGAACGCGGCCTGCAATTTTTCGAGGGGGAGAGGGCGGGTCATGAACATGTTTCCACTGTTTCAATGGGGTTTAGATCTTCTTCAAGCAATCAATCAGTTTGTGGATCAAATCCTGGTTCAGGTCGGATTTTTCGGCCCCTTTGTAAGGTTCAAGGTCGAGGGATTCATCCGGTTTAAGGTGGAGTTCGCCCACACCTGCAATTTCCAGGTTATAGGTTTGGGGGACGGGTTTTTTCTTGAGGTCAGGCATAAGCTCGCTCCAAAATCATCTGGCTGATCTGGTCTGCGTCTCCAGCGGAGAGGACCAATAAAACATCGCCAGAGTGTAGATGATCGATTAAATATTCGCTTACTGCATTGAGCGCAGGAATATACTCAATGGCAGGGTGATCGATCATCTCTAGCAATGGTTGAAGGGTAAATCCATCCGGGGCGGTTTCCCGCGAGGCATATACATCGGTGACAATGACGTGGTCGGCGTTTTCGAACGATGCTGCAAATTCGGCAGACAGGGTTTGGATACGCGAGAAGGTGTGCGGCTGCCAGACAACCCAAAGGGTACGGGCAGGGTAGCGGGCACGGGCAGCGGCGAGCGTGGCGCGGATTTCGGTGGGGTGATGGGCGTAATCATCCACCACTAACACACCATTTACTTCCCCACGAATCTCGAAACGGCGTCCAGCCCCGCGGAATTCGTTGAGGGGATGGGTAGCGTCAGGTAAGGGCAAGCCCAGGATATGGGCAACACTCAGGGTGGCGAGAGCATTGAGGACGTTGTGCTGTCCTGGGACTTGAAGAGTCACTTGCGTTTGGAATTTGCTGGCGAGATACAAGTCGAATTGGAATCCCGAACCGGGTTGGGGAGTGAGGTTGCGCCCACGCACGAGGCAGGAATCGGATAGCCCATACGGAACCCTTACCAGACCAGGGGTGGAAAGTTCCCGCAGGAGGGCGTTTGCGCCCAAGCGATGTTCATCGCCGTCGTCTGCACAGGCGATCAGGGTACCGTCTGGGGGAAGCAAATGAATAAATTCCCGAAAGGCATTGAAAAAATCCTCAGAGGTGGGGAAACAATCCGGGTGGTCGTGTTCGACGTTCGTCACGATGGCGATTTTAGGTCGCAAGCCGAGGAACATGCGGTCATATTCGTCCGCCTCAATGACAAAATGGGGGCCTTTTCCAGCGCGGGCGTTGGTGCCAAGATTGGTAATGACGCCGCCCGAAATAAAAGTCGGATCGAGGCCGAGGGCGGTCAGCATCCAGGCAATCATGGAAGTGGTGGTGGTTTTGCCATGTGTGCCGGCGATGGCGATGCCGGTCTTCTTTTCCATCATCTGGCCGAGAAAATCTGCCCGTTTGAGGACAGGAATGCCCCTGGCACGAGCTGCCTCAACTTCGATATTGGTATCTGGAATGGCGGAGGAGCGCACGACAACGGTTGCGCCGTTAATGTTGGCGGCCGCGTGGCCTTCATGGACGGTGACTCCATCAGCGCGGAGGGCGGCTGCAAGCGGGGATAGCGCGCGGTCGGAGCCACTGACCGTCTGGCCGCTTTCGTGCAGGACACGGGCGATGGCTGAGAGGCCCGTTCCGCCGATACCGATGAAGTGAATATGTTCCATGTTAGAGTAAAACGATGACGACAAATGCAAACGCCAGGGCAATGGCAAAGTAAATGGCATTGCCGTTTAGCAACATGGGCGGGAGCAGGTTGATGATTTGTTGGGCGGATGCCAATGTCTCACCTTGTGGGGGGGAGACAAATGAGAGAAAATAATCGGCCTCTATCAGGAAGAACCATAGGGTTCCGACCGAAAGGTAACCGTTGACTCCGCCAACGATAATGCCTAGTACCGTATCTTGCAGACGTTCACTACGTTTGGTGGCGGTTTTGATCTTGCCGCTGGCAATCTGGGGGGATTGGTAGCCAAAAAAGGTCAAAGCGATAATGATGGCGGCGCGAATCCAAAACGCAGTGGCAGCTATGGGGACGGGATTGCCATTTGCATTCACAAACCCAATGCCAACCATATCTCTTACGACCGGAACCAGCCCCAGGACGGTGATAATGAACAAACCCAGAATGACGCTAAAGGCCACCAACAGTTCCTGCGCCCACCCGCGCATCGCGCCAATGACGGCAAAGACAAAGACGAAGACCCAAAAGAAGAAAGTGATAGTGACCATCGTTACATCCTCGATGATTGGCGACCTTTCACATCGCGAGGTTTAGAAACCATTTTCAATAAAAGACCTGCTATCCGTTCCGCAGCGTCCGGCTGTGCCAGAGAAAGCATGGCTGCACGCATCTGCTCACGCCGTGACGCGTCCCGCATCAAACCTTGTACCAGGGGCAGCACCTTTTCTGGCAATTCATCATTTGGAAGCATGATCGCTGCACCTTGCCGGGTCAGATAATCGGCATTCACTTTCTGGTAACGCCAGGCGTGCGGGTACGGAACGAGAATCGCCGGAAGGCCAAATAGTGGGAACTCACCCACTGACGACGCCCCCGCACGGGACAATACCAGATCAGCCACCGTATACGCCGCGCCCATTTGCTCATGGAGATACGGAAAAGCTTTGTACCGGGGAGCCAGTTCGGCGGGCATGGTTTCTAGCACTGTGCGAGCTTCGTCCCAATCCAACGTGCCACTTAGATGGAGCACCTGCATCTCAGTCAGCAATTGCGGCAAGATGTTGATGACTGCCCGGTTGATCGCTCGCGCCCCCCGGCTGCCTCCAAATATGAGAAGGGTGGGCATATCTGGGCGAAAACCGAACTCCTGTAGGGCGGCCTCTCGATCCCATGTCGCCAACCCACGCCGGACAGGATGGCCGGTTGTAACCAGGCGGGGGTGGGCAGGGAAATATGTGCGAGAGTCATCTGCGATCAGTGCAATCTCATCCGCAAATCGCGCCAGGGTTTTGAGTGCCCAACCCGGTTCAATGTCAGGCACGTAAAGCAAGGTTGGGATGTGTCTTCCCGCCAGGGCAACTGGGACAGCCACATACCCACCGGTGAAGAACATCGCATCCGGTTTGTAGTGCGCGATGATCTTACGGGCAGCAATATACCCTCGGACAGCATTCCCCAATCCCACCAACGTCCGCAATCCTACACCATGCACAGCAGAAGCGGGAATGGCTTGATATGGAATGCCCTCGCGCTGCACCAATTCAGCCTCCATGCCGCCCTCTCCACCAATCCATAATACATCGGCAAGCCGGTCTTTGACAGCCTGACAAACGGAGAGGGCCGGGTACACCCCACCGCCAGTCCCTCCGGCGCAAATCAATAGGCGCATGTCTACACACCTCGACTCCCTTCATCATCCACACGATCCCGCCTGCGCTTCCGAAACGGATTGGGACGGGCAGCCATGGGTTTGGAGATGCGGGGCTTTTCACTCGCAGCATCCGCAGTCGACATGCGAGGAGGAGGCACATTCTTGGCATAATACGCTGTCTTTCGGTTACGAAAGTCCAGCACCGGGCTTCGTGACTCAGCCGCTTCTTGCTCCGCCCGGTATCCTAACCGGGAGACGTTGAGGATGATCCCTATCGCCAGCATTGAAACGAGCATGTTCGAGCCACCCGCGCTGATCAAGGGGAGCGCGTTTCCGGCAAAGGGAGCCAATCCAACCATCACAGCCATGTTGACAAAAGCTTCCAGCGCGATCCAGATGCTCAACCCACCTGCCAGCAATGCGCCAAGCAAATCTGGGGCACGGTGGGCAATTCTTAACCCGCGCCAGAGCAAAGCCGCGTACAGCAGCATCACCCCCAACGCACCCAACACGCCAGTCTCCTCACCAATGACTGCAAAAATACTATCTGTAGGTGGAACGGGCAGGCCGGTCAGTTTTGTGTCTGCCTTTCCGATACCTACCCCGAACCACCCGCCTTTAACGAATGCCTCCAGTGATCGACGAACATGATAAGAAGCCTCGGTTGGGTCACGCACACCCTCCAAATAGCTGGCGACACGCGCCTGTCCGGTCGGACTGGCCACCACGACCAACCAACCAACGACGGCTGCCACAAGTAGCAGAACGATAATTTGCTTCAATTCGCCTCCGGCAAGGAAGAACATCAACCCACCCAAAGCCACGACGGTCAACACCGCACTGAGATCAGGCTGCAAAAAGATCAACCCACCGACGAAACCCAAAATTCCCGCGAGCGGGAGCAGGCCAAAGCTAATATCGTGTAAATGCTCGCGCTTGGAAAACAGCCAAACCGACAAATAAATGAGCATGACCAACTTGGCTAATTCTGATGGCTGGTATGAACCTTCAAAGAGCGAACGCGCAGCATTAAAACGCACATCACTCACGAACAGGACTGCTGACAACCCCAGGACGGTCAAGAACATCGCAGGTACAGCCAATCTCTGCCAGTGATGGTAATCCAAAAACGTCGCCCCCACTGCCAGCACCGAACCAAGCGCTATCCAGAGCAATTGACGCTCAAAAATATAGGTTGTCGAATCGTAAATGGCCAGCGAAAAGTCCCAACTGGCCGAATACACCATCAGAATCCCAAAAATCAGAAGCGTGATCTGGACCAGCAACAAAGGCACGTCCACGCCCAACTGCACGAGTCGTTTCTTTGAACTTGTCGCCTTTCGACCGGTAGCTTTTATGCCAACGCCAATACCCATTGCTTAAACCTCTCTCCGCGCACTTCGAAGTCACGGAATTCGTCAAAACTCGCGCCACCGGGTGAGAGCAATACCACATCCCCCTCCCAGGCCATGTTCGCCGCTGCCTGGACTGCCTCATACAGCCCGGCGCAACAATCTATCGTGAACGGGCGAGCCTTCCGAACAGCTTGTACTTTTTCAGCAATCATCGCCGCGCTCGCACCAAACAAAACCAAATGATCCACCCGTTCACACACGACCCGGGCGAAATCTTCCCAGGGTAGTTTTTTGTCATATCCACCTGCCAGCAAAACCAACGGGCCATCGAACGCCCGCATTCCAGCGATTGCCCGTTCTGGCGCAGTGGCAATCGAGTCGTTGTACCAATCTGCCCCATTTAGGGAGCGGATGAACTCCAAACGGTGCGGCACGCCACGGAACTCTTGCACCCCGGCACGCATGGCTTCAACGGGCAATCCAGCCGCAAAACTGATCGCACACGCTGCCAGTACATTGAGCAAATTGTGCTCGCCGCGCAGGAGAATCTCAGACCGGGCGAGTACCGTTTCCGCGCGCTGTCCGTCCCAAATCACAATCTCGTCCCCGCGCAGGTGAACATCTGCAACCCAGCCGAGGGCTTGCCCTGAGCGCGGGCGCTCGGCGTCCGACGTCAAAGGACGGGGTGACAGATCGCGAACTTCCTCCTGTCCGAACGTGATCAGTTTCCCTTTGACCTTTTTGACCAGGGACCACGCCCCTGCATCTTCCCGACCCAAC